>PKWT01000156.1:4419-10962 GCA_003132125.1 Micrococcales bacterium
CGAACCCGCCACCGCCGAACCCGCCACCGCCGGTGCCGCCCTGGCGAGTGCGCGTTCCTCCCGTGGAACTGTTGCCGCCAGCTCGGAAGGTGGTACCGACGACGGTGTCGCCGGTCTTCAGGCCGCTCAGGATCTGGGTCTCCGCACCGTAGGTCGTGCCGACTGCCACCGGCGTACTCACCTGCGCACCCTTGACCATCTGGTGCACCACGGTCTTGCCGTTCTCGGTGTGCACGGCGTTGGTGGGCACCGTGAGGACGTTCTCAACCTGCTTGACGATGATGGACACGGTCACCGCGCCACCGGCGTACAGTCCCTTGGGGCTGCCGGTGACGGCAATGGTCACGGGGAAGCTAGCGCTGCCGCCGGATGACGAAGAGGCAACAATACCAACGGTTTTGACCGTGCCGAAGATCTTGGTTGTGCTGCCCGTAGGTGTGATCTCGACCTGCAGGCCCTTCTTCAGCTGGGGCAGGTCCGCGCTGCCGACGCTGGCCTGGACGACCCATGCGTTCGTGGAGATCACGATGATCTGGGCGCTGGATGAGGCTGCGTTTCCCACTTTGTCGCCGGTGGCGATGTTGACCTGTGCGACCGTCCCGGCAAGGGGCGATGTCATCGAGGCTGCCGCCAGGGCGGTCTTGGCATCGGTGAGCCTGCTCTGAACGGAGGCGAGCTGTGCCTGCGTCGAAGCGAGCTGCACGGCCGAGGACCCGGCGTTCGTCTGCGCCGTCAGCTGGTCCTGGGTGGCGGTCACGTTGGCCTGGGCCAAGGTGACCGCGGTCTGCAGTGCCGCGGAGTCGACCTTGGCGAGCACGGTGCCGACCTTGGCCACGTCCCCGACGGCAACCGGCACCGAGGTGACCGTGCCGCTGACGACAAAGGACAGATCCGCCCGGTGCGCCGGCTCGAGGGTGCCGGTGGCTGAGACGCTCTGACGGATGGTGCTGGTGGTGGCACTGACCAGGGTCGGGACCGCAGCGTCGGACGAGGAGGAACGCGTTACCGTCCAGGCGCCCACGCCGCCAGCCGCGAGCAGGGCGACCACGACTCCGAGGAACACGGGCCGTCGCCTGAGAATCAGTGTTTTGAAGCGCACGGTTGTTCCTTTCGTCGAGCGAGGCTGTGCCGCACCTGACCGAAGATTTGCAGGCATGACTGGGAATTTCATGCATGACAACTGGGAGAGCTCTGTCCGTGATGCGCATCCGACATCCGGCGCGCCGGTCGGTCGCGTGTCGTTCCCGGGACCGGGTCGCTGAGCGGCGCGATGGCCGGCATACCGGTTCGTTAACCTGCTGGGGTGAGTCAGAGCCCGCAGGACCCCATGACACAGCCGCCAACTGCAGTCTCTGACGCCGTGACGACGGATCCGCGAGCCGATCGGGTGGCGGCAGCAGTGCGCACCTGGCAGCGGCATCTGGTGGACCTCGGCGGCCGAAACACGTTGCTGTGGTACCGGGATCTGCCCTCCGGAACCCTCGATCTGACCACTTCCCATCCGAGTGGATTGGCCTCGCTGCTGGCCGGGCGCCCGACCAAGCTCTCTGATCTGGTGCGCGAGCCTGCTGCCCTCGAGGAGGCCCGTCGCCGGGCCCGGACGATCCGCGCCAAGACCCTCGAGCTGCACGAAGAACGTGGAATCGCAGCCGGATTCATCGCCGTCGGTATGGCGACCTGGCAGGTGCCGGGCGCTCCTCGCCCCCCGAGCGCACCGGTGCTGCTGCGCTCGTGCGTGCTCAAGGCCACCGGTGCCGCCCAGCAGGACTTCGACATCGACCTCGGCGAGGAGATCGAGCTCAACCCGGTTCTCGAGCAGTATCTGCGCTCCGAACAGGGCATCGAGCTCGACCCCGAGGCGCTCGAGGAGATGGCCACGGTCACCAACGGCTTCGACCCCCGGCCGGTGTTTGCCGCACTTGGGCAGATGTGTGAACGCATCCCGGGGTTCGAGATCGCGCCCCGGCTGGTGCTGGGCACGTTCTCCTACGCCAAGCTGCCGATGGTCGCCGACCTCGCGGCCCAGATCGAGACTCTGGCCAACCATGACGTGGTCGCAGCCCTCGCCGGTGACCCCACCGCGCTCAAGGCGGTCCGCACCACGGTTCCGGACTCCCCGGCCGACAGCGACCCGGCCCGTGAGCACCTCGTCCTGGACGCCGACTCCTCCCAGCAGGCCGTGATCGATGCCGTGCGCAGCGGGGCCAACCTTGTCATCAAGGGTCCTCCGGGCACCGGCAAGAGCCAGACCATTGCGAACCTGATCGCGTCGCTGGCCAGCGACGGCAAGCGAACGCTGTTCGTGGCTGAGAAGCGCGCCGCCATCGACGCTGTCGTCGGCCGACTGAATCGGCTTGGCTTGGCAGACCTGGTCCTGGACGTCTACGACGGCGCGTCGAACAAACGACGGCTGGCGCAAGAGCTGGGTGCAGCGCTGGACCGGGCGAGTGACGCTGAAGACCCGGACACTGCAGCCATCGAGCGCGCCGTGAACGACCGTCGTGCCCGCTTGGTTGAACACCTGTCGGCGTTGCACTCCAAACGAGACCCTTGGGGCGTCAGCGCATTCGACGCACAGACCGCGCTTGCCCAGCTGTGGGCGGGTCCGAAGCCGCCGACCTCGCGGGTCCGACTTCACGGCGATGCGCTCTTGGGCATCAGCCGCGAACTGGTCGCCGAGCTGAGCCAGTCCCTGACCGAGGCCGCCTCTCTCGGCGCGTGGGCGGCGGGGCTCGACTACGACCCCTGGTATGCCGCCCGCGTCACGTCCCCCGATGAGGCTGCGCGGGCGCTCGAGATCGTCAGCACCCTCGGCGGCGGAGGCCTCGGGGCGGCGGGGCAGCGTCTCGCTGCGGCGATGGACGAGGCTGGCCTTCCTGAGGCGAAGACGCCAGCAGACTGGGGCCGCGCGCTCGGCGTGGTGGGGCAGGTTCGCCAGACGCTGGAGGTGTTCCGACCCGAGGTTTTCGACCTGCCACTGACCGACATGGTGGGCGCTACCGCCACGAAGGCCTATCGCGACAGCCATGGGCTGAAGCTCGGCCCGTGGGCGCGGATGCGGTTGCGGCGCCAGGCACGCGGTCTCCTCCGCCCCGGTACCCCGCCCGCTGATCTGTACTCAGCGCTCAAGGCCGCCCAGGAGCAGCGAGTCACGTGGGGACATCTGGCCGGAGCCGGAGGACGTCCTGAGGTGCCCCCCGGCATCGACGACGCCGAGAACACGTACAAGGCCCTCGCCGATGACTTGGTCTGGCTCGGTGCCATGCTCGCCACGACGGCGGCTGGCGGCGACCTGTTGGGGATGGCGTTGGTCGATCTGCAGGTCCGACTGGTGGCGCTGGCCCAACGACGCGACCGACTTGCCGTGCTGCCACGCGTCGTCTCGGTGATCGACGACCTGCGTGAGTCCGGGATGGGACCCCTGGTCGACGATCTCGCGGAGCGTGGCGTGTCCGCAGCTGACGTGGCCCATGAGATGGATTTCGTCTGGTGGACCTCGCTTCTCGATGACATCAGCGTCCGAGATATCGCGTATGGCGCGTTCGACGGCGATTTCCTGCGCCGGATCGGGTCCGAGTACATCGAGGCCGACCATGCCCATCTCGCCGCGACCGTGGATCGCGTGCGCGCCTCCGTCGGGCGTCGGCTGCGCGAGGTCCTGATCGAGCACCCCGAGCAAGAGGCGTTGGTTCGTGCTGAGGCCGGCAAGTCCCGACGGCACCATGCCTTGCGAGATCTCCTGCCCCGAGCCAGCGAGACACTCACCGCGATCAAGCCCTGCTGGGCCATGAGCCCCTTGGTCGTCGCCTCGATCCTGCCCGCAGGTCGCTGGTTCGACGTGGTGATCTTCGACGAGGCGTCCCAGATTCCGCCCGCACAGGCGGTCTCGGCCATCTCGCGAGCCACCCAGGTGGTCGTGGCCGGCGACGACCGGCAGCTGCCGCCGACGAGCTTCTTCACCGCGGCGTCGGACGAAGACGCCGCCGCGGACCCCACCGACGACTCCCTGACCGAGGGGTTCGAGTCCATCCTCGACGTCCTTTCGGCCGCGTTGCCGGTGCGCCGGCTGAACTGGCACTACCGCTCGCTGGACGAGCGGCTGGTCGCGTTTGCCAATGCCGAGATGTATGACGGCACGCTCATCACCTTCCCCGGCACCGGTGATGAGGCCGTGGTGCGACTGGAGGTTGTCGACGGGTCCGCGCCGGTCCAGCCGGGGCTCGAGGCGATCGAGTCGACTCAGGCTGAGGTCGACCGTGTTGTCACGCTGGTTCTCTCGCACGCGCGCACGCATCCGACGGAGTCGCTCGGTGTCATCGCGCTCGGCATCAAGCATGCGACCCGCATCGACGAGGCGCTGCGCATCGCCCTGGTCGGTGCCGACGGCGTCGGCGACTTCTTCGACGAGGACGTCGACGAGCGCTTCTTCGTCAAGAACCTCGAGCGGGTCCAGGGCGACGAGCGCGACGCGATCATCCTCTCGATCGGCTACGGCAAGACCCCGCATGGGCGGGTGCTGCACCGCTTCGGACCGCTCAACCTTGAAGGTGGGGAGCGCCGCCTCAACGTCGCGATCACCCGCGCTCGCCGCAGGATGACCGTCGTCTCTTCGTTCACCGCCGCGGACCTCGATCCGTCGCGGCTCAAGGCGCGTGGCGCTCTCATGCTGCGGGACTTCCTCACGTATGCCGCTGAAGGCGGCTCCCAGCCGGTGTCCCGTCGCGGCGGTGACATCGGGGCGTTGTCGGATCCGTTGGTCGCCGATCTGGCGTCCCGGCTGCGCACCGCAGGTCTGGTGGTGCACGCCGGATATGGGACGTCGGTCCAGCGTCTGGACCTCGCCGTCGAGGACCCCAACAAGGTCGGTCGGGTTCTGGTGGCGGTCGAGACCGACGGACCGCGCTATGCCGCGATGTCGAGCACCCGCGATCGCGACCGGCTACGGATCGAGCAGCTGCGCCGCCTCGGATGGGAGCATGTGCGGGTCTGGAGCACCGACCTGTATCGCAACCCGGCTCGCGACGTTGAGCGGATCAGGGCGATGGTGCGAGCGGCCTCGGATGCGCTTTCGGGCGTCGGTGATACTCCGGCCGTTCCTGCGTCCGAGGCCGAGCGGCCCCAAGAGTCCGCGGGCGCCAAGGCTCAGGCCGGCCCCGTCGGGCCGAAGCTCGAGCAGACGCGTGATGACACCGATGCGGGTTGGGGCGAACGACCCAATGAAGGCGCACACGACCAATGGCTGCAGGAGCAGCGTCCGCCGCACTGGGGCTGACGCTGCTCCTGCAGCCGAGATGGTCTGAGGTTGGCGGTTCGCTCAGCTCTTCGAGCTGCTGATCCGTCGGACGGCAGCCCATGCCAGCGGCAGCAGTCCAGCGGCAAGCAACGCCTTCATCGCGTCGCCGAGCAGGAAGGGCAGGACGCCCTTCTGGAACGACCAGACGAGATCATGCCCGCTCACGAAGGCGAGCACCGTTGCACCGAACATGTAGATGACGAGTGTTCCCACCGCATACGACGCGAACACGCGGATCGGGGTGCGACTCCAGCCGCCTTTTGCCAAGCGACCGACGAGGTAGCCGGCCACGATGAAGCCGAGCAGGTAGCCAGCCGTGGCGCCGAAGACCGCGTCGGCCCCTCCCGCGCCCTGGGCCAGGACCGGCAGTCCCACCAAGGCGGCCATCACGTAGAGCAGCTGGCCCAGCGCCCCGCGCAGCGGGCCGAGCGCGGCGGCGGTCAGCAGGACTGCCAGGGTCTGGCCCGTCACCGGGACAGGGGAGCCGGGCACGGGTATCGCGATCTGGGCGCAGACCGTGGTCAGCGCGGCAGCTGACACGACTGTCACGGCGTCAGCCACCCGGGTGCGCGACCACAGGTCGGCGAGCACGAGGGGCATCGGTGTGGGCAGAGCCAAGGACATCAGGACCACCTAGGGTTGCGAACGAATGACAGGACGGGACCAGCGTGGGCACCGATGATTACGGTACCCGCCGACTGGTTTCGCGGATGCCTGTGGGTCCGCGGCTGAGCCTGGCTCAGCCGCGAGCCCGCAGCGCGTCGCGGATCTCCGTGAGCAGCGCGACCTCTTCGCTTGGGGCCTGGGTCTCGGGCTCGATGCCCCTGGCACGGCGCTCGGCCAGCTTGTTGAGCGGCATGACCACGACGAAGTAGATGGCTGCGGCCACCATGAGGAACGCAACCAGCGCCGTGAGGAAGGCGCCCAGCGGCACGTCGCCAGGTCTCCATACGTCGAAGTTGGGCTCGCCGCCGATCTTGCCGATCAGCGACATGATGACGTCGACGAAGGCCTTGACCACGGTCCCGAAAGCTGCACCGACGACGACGGCGACGGCGAGGTCAACAACGTTGCCGCGCATCAGGAAGTCCTTGAAACCCTTGAGCATGGGCGTGGGTCCTTTTCAGATTGATGGATCAACTTCGGATTGATGGATCAACGCAAGTCAAGATAGTGAAGAGATGGCCGCTGCAACAGATGCGTTCGGCTGGCCGCTCAGCTGGCGGGGGATCGCAGGACAAGGCTGAACG
>PKWT01000467.1:0-1139 GCA_003132125.1 Micrococcales bacterium
CAGCGAGCAGATCGAGGCCGCCAGTCAGCACAAGTCCGGTGACTTCCGGCACTCACACGTTGAAGCCGAGAGCCCTCAGCTGTTCGCGGCCATCGTCCGTGATCTTGTCCGGACCCCACGGTGGCATCCAGACCCAGTTGATCCGGTGGCTGATCACCATGCCCTCGAGAGCCTGCGCGACCTGGTCCTCAATGACGTCGGTCAGCGGGCATGCGGCACTGGTCAGTGTCATGTCAATGATGACGTGGGAGTGCTGGTCGACCGTGACGCCGTAGATCAGCCCGAGGTCCACAACGTTGATCCCCAGCTCAGGGTCAACGACATCGCGCAGGGCCTCTTCGATGTCGGCCACATTGGGCGGGGTGGGAGCTGACGCCGCCTCGTTGGTGTGATCTGTGGTCGTGTCAGTCATGTCGTCTCCGGGGTGTTTCGCGTGATGGTTTTGCTGCTGAGCGCGTACTTCGAGATATCGACGCCGGCCTGGGCAAGTGCATCCGTGAACGCACTCCAGCCTAACAGCGCGCACTTGATCCGGGCGGGGTACTTCGAGACACCGACGAAGGCGACGCCGTCGCCGATCTCATCTTCGTCGCCAAGGTCGGTGCCCTTGCTCGTCAGCATCCTCCGCATGGCGGAGAACGAGGTGAGCGCCTCCTCGACGGTATGGCCGATGACCTCGTCAGCCAGCACCGAGGTCGAGGCCGTCGAGATGGAGCAGCCGAGCGCGTCATAGGACACGTCGGCGATCACGGCCGCCGGACCTTCTCCGACGAGGTGCACGCGCAGGGTGATGTCGTCGCCGCAGGTGGGGTTGATGTGGTGCACCTGAGCATCGAACGGCTCGCGCAGGCCTGCATGATGTGGCCGTTTCGCGTGATCAAGGATGATGTCCTGATAGAGGTTCCTCACAGCGCCACCCCGAATACCGCAGGCACATGGTCGAGAGCCGTCAGCAAAGCGTCCACCTCAGCCATCGTGTTGTACGCCGCGAAGCTGGCCCGAGTGGTCGACGTCACCTTCATCCGTCGGTGAAGCGGCCAAGCACAGTGATGGCCCACCCGCACGGCCACCCCCGCATCGTCGAGGATCTGACCCACATCGTGCGGGTGAACCCCCTCGACGACGAACGAAACCACTCC
>PKWT01000467.1:1192-10645 GCA_003132125.1 Micrococcales bacterium
AATCGCTGCGGCGGAGCGGCGTAGGTCGAGCGCTCCATGTGGACGAGCTCGATCATCGAGCCACCGGTCAGGAATGGAGGCATGGCCTTGAGCAAGTCGTAGCGACCCCACAGGACACCGATTCCCATCGGACCAAGCATCTTGTGGCCGCTGAAGGCCAGGAAGTCAATGCCGAGATCGACCACGTCAACTGCCATGTGCGGCACTGACTGAGATGCATCCAGAACCGTCAATGCGCCGACCGCATGAGCCCGATCCACAATGGCAGCAACCGGATTGACGGTCCCGAGAACGTTAGACACATGGGTGAACGCCACGACCTTGGTGCGTTCAGTGATAACCGTGTCCAGGTCGTCAAGGTCGAGGCGGCCATCATCAGTGACGCCGATCCAGCGCAAGGTGGCGCCTGTGCGGCGAGCCAGCTCTTGCCATGGAACGAGGTTCGCGTGGTGCTCCATCTCAGTGATGACGATCTCGTCACCCTCGCCGAGAGCGAACCTCGCAGCAACCGTCGGGTCGGCGCCATCCATCGCGCCGGAAGCCGCGGCATTGCTGAACGCGTAGGCCACGAGATTCAAGGCCTCGGTGGCGTTCTTGGTGAACACCACCTCCTGGGTCTGCGCACCGATGAAACGGGCCACGGTCTCACGTGCGGACTCATAGGCGTCAGTGGCTTCTTCGGCCAGCTGGTGTGCACCGCGGTGAACTGCGGAGTTGTGCTGCTCGTAGAAGGCGCGCTCGGCATCGAGCACCTGTCGTGGTTTGTGCGACGTCGCGCCGGAGTCGAGATACACCAGCGGCTTTCCGCCGCGCACCGTGCGCGACAAGATGGCGAAGTCGCTGCGGATAGCGGCCGACTCCGGCTCGGTGAATGCCTTGCTCAAGGCGACGTCGGACATGGTGGTCATCAATCCCGGACCTAGGCCTCGACCTTGACGAACCGGTCGTAACCCTCGTCCTCCAGGCGATCCGCGAGCTCCGACCCGCCCTCTTCGACGATCCTGCCCTCGATGAACACATGGACGAAGTCAGGCTTGATGTAGCGCAGGATCCGCGTGTAGTGGGTAATCAGCAGAACGCCGACGTCACCGCCCGCCGCAGCCCTGTTGACGCCCTCGGAGACAACCTTGAGCGCATCGACGTCAAGCCCGGAGTCGGTCTCGTCGAGGATGGCCATCTTCGGGTGCAACAGCTCCATCTGCAGGATCTCGTGGCGCTTCTTCTCGCCGCCAGAAAAACCCTCGTTGACGTTGCGGTCAGCAAAATCGGGGTCCATCCGCAGCTCGGCCATGGCGGCCTTCATCTGCTTGACCCAGAGGCGAAGCTTGGGCGCCTCGCCGTCGATCGCGGTCTTGGCCGTGCGCAAGAAGTTGGAGACCGTGACGCCGGGCACCTCGATCGGATACTGCATGGCGAGGAAGATCCCGGCGCGGGCACGCTGGTCGACCTTCATCGCGAGGACGTCCTGACCATCAAGGGTCACAGTGCCCTGGGTGACGGTGTACTTCGGGTGGCCGGCGATGCTGTAGGCCAGGGTCGACTTGCCGGAGCCGTTGGGACCCATGATCGCGTGGGTCTCCCCCGCCTTCACGGTCAGATCCACGCCGCGCAAGATCTCCTTGACGCCGTTCTCCGTGTCGACCGTGACATGCAGGTCGCGAATTTCCAGTGTTGCCATGGGCTTTCAGTTCTCCTTCGTCACGGAGACGAACACGTCGCCACCGTTGATCTTCACGGGATAGACAGCAATGGGGGTGATGGCCGGTGGGCTGGTGGGCTCGCCGGTGCGCAGATCGAAGCGAGAGCCATGCAACCAGCACTCGATGGCACCGCCCTCGACGTCGCCCTCGGACAAGGAGACGTTGGCATGGCTGCACGTGTCGTCGATCGCGTGGATGTCGCCTGCGCTGTCTCGAACGACGGCGAGCACCTTGCCGTCGATCTCAACCTGGACAGCGCCAACCGTCGGCAGGTCCTCGACCGAGCAGACACGGACGTATCCGTCCGTCACGCCTGCTGTCACAGCAGTGGCCTCAGTCATACCGACGCCGGGCCGATCGACAGGGAGAGCTCGGCATCGATCGCGGTCATCAGGTGCTCCTGGACCTCAGGAACACCGATGCGGTTGACGATGTCCGCGAAGAATCCACGAACGACAAGGCGGCGAGCCTCGTCCTGCGGGATGCCACGCGACTCCAGATAGAACAGCTGCTCGTCATCGAAACGGCCTGTCGCCGACGCGTGTCCGGCGCCGATGATCTCGCCGGTCTCGATCTCGAGGTTCGGGACGGAGTCAGCCCTCGCGCCATCGGTGAGGATGAGGTTGCGGTTGAGCTCGTAGGTGCTTGTGCCTTCGGCAGTCGCCCTGATCAGAACGTCACCGATCCACACCGTGTGCGCGGAGTCCCCCTGGAGCGCGCCCTTGTACTCGACGTTCGACACGCAGCTGGGTGTCTCGTGATCGACGAAGAGGCGGTGCTCCTGGTGTTGACCCGCGTCTGCGAAGTAGACGCCGATCGCGTTGGCATATCCCCCTGGGCCGGAGTAACGGACATTGGTGCACACCCGCACGATCTCGCCGCCCAGGGTGACGGTGACGTGCTTCAGCTTGGCGTCGCGGCCGACGAGGGCATCGTTCTGGGCGAGGTGGATCGCGTCGTCGTCCCACTCCTGCACCGTGACGAACGTCAGGTCCGCACCGTCGCCGACGCGCAGCTCCACGTTGGTGGCGCACTCGGCGGAGCCCTTGTGGGTCAGCACGACGGTCGCCTTCGCAAACCGGCCGACGTCAACGATCAGGTGTCCGTTGACCCGCGGCGGTCGCTGGCCTGATCCCCGATCACCGGTCATCGTGATCCGCACGGACTCGCTGAGCTCGACCTCGTTCGGGATGGTCACCAGGGTGGCCTTCTCGGCGCCGGCCCAGGCGGCGGCCGACGCGCGGTCGGCCGGGCGCAGGACGGAACCGAACACAGGGTCGCCGACCTTGGCCTCGCCGATCTCGACGCCCTGCGGCGCGAAGACCTCGAACGTCAACCGGGACTCGTCAGTGGGCTCAACCTGGAAGAGGCCGCCGAGGCGATCCACCGGGGTGAAACGCCAGTCCTCCTCGCGGCCGCCGGGGACCGGGAAGTCGGCGACGTCATACGAGGTCAGGCGCTCGGCACGCGACTGGTCAGGGACGAAGGCCGCGCCTGAGTCGGTGTGACCCTTGGCTCCGGGTCGCTGTGTCATGGGTGATTGGGGGGCAGTTTCTTGCGCGACGGTCATTAACCGACCGCTCCTTCCATCTGGAGCTCGATCAGGCGGTTGAGCTCGAGGGCGTACTCCATCGGCAGCTCGCGAGCGATGGGCTCGATGAACCCCCGCACGATCATGGCCATGGCCTCTTCTTCGGTGAGGCCACGGGACATCAGGTAGAACAGCTGGTCGTCACCGATCTTGGAGACCGTGGCCTCGTGACCCATCGTCACGTCGTCCTCGCGGACGTCAACGTAGGGATAGGTGTCGGAGCGGCTGATCGTGTCGACGAGCAGCGCGTCGCAGCGCACGTTGGACGACGCTCCGTGCGCACCCGCCATGATCTGCACGAGACCGCGGTATGACGTCCGCCCACCGCCCCGGGCCACGGACTTGGAGATGATGCTGGAGTGGGTGTTCGGGGCCGCGTGAACCATCTTGGCGCCGGCATCCTGGTGCTGGCCCTCGCCGGCGAAGGCGATGGACAGGGTCTCACCCTTGGAGTGCTCTCCGAGGAGGAACACGGCTGGGTACTTCATCGTCACCTTGGAGCCGATGTTGCCGTCGATCCATTCCATCGTGGCGCCCTCGGCACACGTCGCACGCTTCGTGACCAGGTTGTAGACGTTGTTGGACCAGTTCTGGATCGTCGTGTAACGGACGCGGGCGTTCTTCTTCACGATGATCTCGACCACGGCGGAGTGCAGCGAGTCCGACTTGTAGATCGGTGCGGTGCAGCCCTCGACGTAATGCACGTAAGAGCCCTCGTCCGCGATGATCAAGGTGCGCTCGAACTGACCCATGTTCTCGGTGTTGATCCGGAAGTAGGCCTGCAGCGGGATGTCGACCTTGACGCCCGGCGGGACGTAGATGAAGGAGCCACCGGACCACACCGAGGTGTTGAGGGCCGCGAACTTGTTGTCACCGACCGGGATCACCGAGGTGAAGTACTCGCGGAACAGGTCTTCATGCTCACGCAAGCCCGTGTCCGTGTCGACGAAGATGACGCCCTGCTCAGCCAGGTCCTCGCGGATCTGGTGGTAGACGACCTCGGACTCGTACTGCGCGGCCACCCCGCCGACGAGGCGCTGCTTCTCGGCCTCGGGGATGCCCAGACGGTCGTAGGTGTTCCTGATGTCCTCGGGGAGCTCTTCCCAGGAGGTGGCCTGCTTCTCGGTGGACTTCACGAAGTACTTGATGTTGTCGAAGTCGATGCCGGTCAGGTCAGAACCCCAGCTGGGCATGGGCTTCTTGCCGAAGAGCTTCAGGCCCTTCAGCCGGACGTCGAGCATCCACTGGGGCTCGTTCTTTCGGCCGGAGATGTCGCGAACGACCTCTTCGTTCAGGCCTCGACGAGCCGAGATACCGGCAGCATCGCTGTCGGACCAGCCGTACTCGTAGGTTCCGAGGCCTTTCAGACCGGGGTTGAGCTCTTCGATAATGCTCATCGCGAGGGCCTTTCATCAGAGGTGGTCGCGTGGACGACACTCAGGGGGATGAACGTGGTGCAGACGTGCTCGCCGTGGGCGAGCGTGGCAAGGCGTTGGACGTGGACTCCGAGCAGGCGCGAGAACGCGTCGGTCTCGGCGTCACAGAACTGAGGGAACTCGGCCGCGACGTGCTGCACCGGGCAATGTCCCTGGCACAGTTGCACACCGGCCAGGGGCGTGCCCTGTCCAACAGGTCGCGTGGAGGCGGCGAATCCGTCCGCGATCAATGCCGCCGCGAGTGCGTCCGCACGGACAGTGACGTCATCGCCGGCAGCGGTTAGCTGCGCGGAATAACGTTGTTCGAGCTCAGCGCTACGTTCGCGGGCGAACTCGCCCACCGCGTCGGCGCCGGCGTGGTCGGCAAGAAACCGCAGCGCCGATGTGGCGACGTGGTCGTAGTCACTGCCCATGCCGGCGTGCCCGGCCGCGGAGAGGACGTATGCACGAGCGGGCCGGCCACGACCGCGACCTGCGCCACCGCATGTGGCCGGCTCACGCTCCTCGATCGCCCCTTGTTCGGAGAGCGCGTCGAGGTGACGGCGGACAGCAGCCGGCGTCAGGCCCAGAAGTGAGGCCACGGCGCCCGCGGTGAGCGGGCCATGCTCGGAGATCGTCTGCCGGACCCGGTCCCGGGTGCGCGCATCGAGAACGTGCGGTCCGGCGTTGGAACCGTCCGCACATTCAGAAGCTTGCTTGTCGGCGATAAACACAACAGTAGTGTGACCTAATTCAGGGACGCAACTCTAGTAAGGGTTACCTAACCTGATTTCGACTGGACGCGAGGCGGATCACACCGCGCGAATGTCCTAGACTCCGGCGGTGACCGAGGCCGTGACTGTGCGCGAGCTGACCAAGCGTTTTGGCGCCACCACTGCCCTCCAAGGCATGACCTGGACCGCTCACCACGGGCAGGTGACCGCAGTCCTGGGGCCCAACGGCGCTGGCAAGACGACGACCATCGAGTGCGCCGAGGGCCTGCAACGGCCGGACTCCGGCGAGCTTCGCGTCCTGGGCGTCGACCCCTGGCGGGCCGGCGCCGACCACCGCGCCTGTGTGGGGGTCATGTTGCAGGACGGCGGGCTGCCCAACGCCACCAAGCCGGTGCGACTGCTGCGTCACCTCGCGGCGTTCCACCAGTCCCCCGCCGACGTGGATGCCTTGGTGGGCCGGCTCGGGATCGGCGCCTTCAGCGGCACGACGATCCGCCGGTTGTCCGGGGGGCAGAAGCAGCGGGTCGCCCTCGCCGCGGCGCTGGTGGGCAGCCCCGAGGTCGCGTTCCTGGACGAGCCGACGGCAGGTCTGGACCCGCACGCCCGCCTCGAGGTGTGGGACCTGGTCCGCGAGACCCGCGACTCCGGCTGCGCCGTTATCGTCACGACACACTCCTTCGAGGAGGCACAGCGGTTGGCCGATCACATCGTCATCGTCAACCGCGGGCGCGTTGTTGGCCAGGGCAGCCTCGCCGACCTGACCGGCGAACGCTCGCTCGAGGACGTCTACTTCTCCCTCACTCGGGAGTCCGCGTGATGAACACTGCACCTCCGGCAGCTCCAGCAGGCACCGCCGCTCCAACGGTCAACCGGATCCTTGCCCAGACGCGTTTCGAGACCGGCACCCTTCTGCGCAACGGCGAGCAGCTTCTGGTCGCCCTCATCCTTCCGGCCATGGCTCTGGTGGGCCTGGCCATGAGCCAGTCCCCCTCGCTGGGCCCGGGTCGACGCATCGACCTGGCCGTTCCCGGCGTGCTGGCGCTGGCCGTGATCTCCACTGCCTTCACGGGCCAGGCCATCTCCACCGGCTTCGACCGCAGGTACGGCGTGCTGCGCCTGCTCGGGGTGAGTCCGCTCGGTCGAGGCGGACTCCTCATCGCCAAAGCGCTGGCCGTGTTGACGATCGAGCTACTTCAGAGCGTCGTGATCGGCGGCCTGGGTCTGGCTTTGGGATGGCACCCTCAGTGGATGGGGCTGTTCGCCGGGGTTCTCATCGGACTGGTGGGCACCTGGGCGTTCGTCGGTCTCGCCCTGCTTCTGGCCGGCACCTTGCGCGCCGAGGGCGTACTCGCCCTGGCCAACCTGATCTGGATCCTGCTCCTCGGCCTCGGTGGTGTCATCGTCCCGCGCACCGAGATGCCGGCCGGGCTGTCCCACGTGGCCGCACTTCTTCCTTCCGGCGCACTCGGGGACGGACTGCGTGAGGCCTCCATCCACGGCCGACTAGCCGTCATACCGCTGCTGGTGCTCGTCGTGTGGGGCACGGTGGCCACGGTGCTGGCATCACGCACCTTTCGCTGGAGCGACTGAGGTTGACTCAGATCTCCAGCACCATCACGTGCTGCGGGCCCTTCAGCCCACCCAAGTAGTCCTCGCCGGTCATGACGAGGCCTCCCTTGAGATACGTGGTGATCGCCGCCGGGTTGCGATGGTTCACCGTCAGCACGACCCGCCTGACGTCCGGAAGACGTTGCTGCACAAAGGCTCTGGTCGCCGCCACCGCCTCCGTCGCGTATCCGCGACCCTGATGCTCGGGTGCAACGTAGAAGGCGCTCAGCAGCACCGCTGAAGGGTCGTCATCGAACTCGCGAAAATATCCGCCTCGGTCCAGAGCGAACATGCCGACCGGCACGCCATCGACCAGGATCGCCACTGACAACCCGTCAGGATCGTGGTCACCCAAGAGCAGCGACCCGGCAGCAGGTGCCGCGAAGTCCTGCTGCTCCAGCGGAAGGGAGTGCTCGAGCAGCGCGGACCGCACGTCGCGGTCGTCCAACGTGATCTCGTGCAGCACGACCGTCATGCCCGAGACCCTACGTCGCTCACGGACGATGACCTTTCCCATGGGCCGGAGTGCAGTCGCGCCCCGTACATGCCGTCAAACGTGCACACGCCCGGCCGAGCCAGGTCGAGCGGCTGTCATTCGTGCTCGACCACCCGCGCGGCCACCCCTCGTGCACGTTTGACGGGGACAGCGGGTCTGCGAAAGCGCAAGCCCGGACGCTGGGATGAGAAGTGCCTGCGGCGGCACTAGCCTCATCGGGTGCCCACCGCTGAGTCGACAAACTTATGGCTGCGCAAAGTCCTCCTGGTCAACCTGATTCTCGAAGTCGGCATCGTCGTGACCGGCGGGCTCGTCCGACTGACCGGTTCGGGCCTTGGCTGCCCGACGTGGCCTCAGTGCGTCCCGGGATCGTTCATCCCGGTCCCCCACCAGGCACAGGGGTTTCACAAGCTCATCGAGTTCGGCAACCGGACCCTGACCAGCGCGGTCGGGCTAGCGGCGCTGCTGGTGATCGTCGCAGTGTGGCGCTGGGCGCCTGGTCGTCGAGCCCTGCTCCGAATCTCCGTGCTGCCGTTGGTCGGCGTGCTGCTGCAAGCGATCCTGGGCGGAATCACCGTGCTCACGGGCCTCAACCCGGCCCTCGTTGCCGCCCACTTCCTGGCCTCGATGGTCCTGGTCTCCTTGTCGGCCTATCTGCTGTATCGCGTCGGCGAAGGTGACGAGCCCCCAGTTGCGTTGGTGCGCAAGGAGATCCGGTCGCTGGCCTGGGCCACGGCCGGGCTGGGTGCGTTCGTCCTGATGCTCGGCACGGTGGTTACCGGGTCCGGCCCGCACTCAGGCGATGCCACGACACCACGTTTTGGGTTCGACCCGCGGACGATCTCGTGGTTGCACGCTGACACCGTGATGCTGTTCGTCGGACTCGTCGTCGCCGTCCTGTTGGCGGTGCACCTGACAGCGACCGACCCACGACCTCGGCGGTTCTGGCACGCAGTCCTGGGGGTCACGGTGCTGCAGGGCCTCGTCGGCTATACCCAGTACTTCACCGGTCTGCCCGAGGTGCTCGTCATGGTCCACATGCTCGGGGCCAGCCTCCTGGCGGTCTCACTCACCAACGGCCTCCTGAGCCTGCGCCGCCGCTGAGCCTGCTGAAACGCTAAGCCCAGGGAAGCGCGAGGTGCAGCAGCGGGTCGACCGCGACAGCGAGGAACAAGATCGTCAGATAGCTGATCGAGTAGTGGAACAACCGCATCGGCTTCAACGAGGCGACAGTGACGTTCTCAACAGCCTCGGCGCGGTTCAGAAGTCTGTGCGCCTCCAGAAGGAACACGCCACCTGAAAGCACGGCCGCGACCAGATAGACCCAGCCCATCGAGGCGATCGGCACCAACGTCAAGGACGTTGCCACGGTCGCCCAGCTGTAGAGCACGACCTGACGAGCCACCGCCGCGTCATGAGCCACGACGGGGAGCATCGGCACCCCGGCCGCCTCGTACTCGTCCTTGAAACGCATCGACAACGGCCAGTAGTGCGGAGGCGTCCACAAGAAGATGGTCATGAAGAGCACCAACGCCGGCCACGCAAGCGAGTTGGTGACGGCAGACCAGCCGATGAGGACCGGCATACAGCCTGCAGCGCCTCCCCACACGATGTTCTGGGACGTGCGGCGCTTGAGCAATATCGTGTACAAGCCGACATAGAGCACGATGGCACCCAGGGAAAGGGCGGCGGAAAGCCAGTTCACCAGGAGTCCGAGCCAGAGCGTCGAGATCACCGTGAGCGCCACGCCAAAACGCACGGCGGCCGGTGGAGAGATCGCACCGGTGACCAGGGGCCGGTTCTTGGTGCGATGCATGACCGAGTCGATATCGCGGTCGACGTAGCAGTTCAGCGTGTTGGCAGCGGCAGCCGACAACGTGCCACCGACCAGGGTCGTTGCGATGAGCCA
>PKWT01000225.1 GCA_003132125.1 Micrococcales bacterium
GGCGGTAACCCGTGATGGTCTCCGCCTTCGTTGGGCAGGGTCGCCCTGGAAAAGACGAAGGTCCGGGCCAACGCGAACCGGCACTGGGCCGGCGACCGTCGACGGGCCGTCCCAGAGCCCGAACGATGACCGGACGCCTCGGAGCCCGATCTCGGTGTCCGTAGGCGGATCCGCTTGCGAAGACCAAAGGCACGGCGACCGGGCACCCACTGACCACCGGTTGCCGTTCCTCGAGCGGGACCGTCACGCGACCTTGACGCTGACGCCGTGTGCGGGTGTCGACGGCGGCCAGGCCAGTCGACTGGCCGACCACGTTGTGCTGAGATGGACGAGTGAGTCGCCCTCGTCGGTTCGTCGAGTTGTCGCTGGACAAGCATTCCTGGTCACCCTCGCCGCTGCTCGGTCAGGTCGTGCTGGTCACGTCGGTCGATGCGCACGGCGTGATAGACGTCGCGCCGAAGAGCTGGGCCTCGATGGCGGCGTTCGCTGGTCCAATCGTCGGGTTCGGGTGCAATGTCGATCATGGGACGTACCGGAACATCGAATCGACCGGCGAGTTCGTGATCAACGTTCCGGATGGCTCGCTGGCCGAGCGCACCTGGAACATGCTTGCCTCCCCGCGGGACGAACGCATCACCCAGTCGGGATTGACGCTACGACGCGGCAGAACTGTCGCAGCACCTTTCGTCGTAGAGTGCCCTGCGCACCTGGAGTGCCACCTCTACCAGACAATCGCATTTCCCAAAGGCGAGGTCTTCATCTTCGGAACGATCTCCTCGATCGCCGTGGAAGAAGCCTGCCTTACTGACGAACTGTCTGAGCGCTACCACGCCCTTAACCCCAATACCGTTCAATTAGATCACCACGGCCTTTTCGGGTAGCTGGTTGGGTTGGGGCCAGTTGTGGTGATGGGATCGTTTGACGTGCCATTTGGCGTACTTGCGTTTGACGACGCGGGGGTTGGCGCGAGGTCTTCGCCGGGGTAGGAGCCGGCGGATGAGTTCGCCGATGGCGTGGGCCCAAAGACGGCCGATGGTGTTGTCTGCGTCAGGGGGGAAAAGCGCCCTGCTGGGCGATGGATCGCCGGGAGATGCGCAGTGCGGCGACGAACGAGACACGGTCCGGGTCGCGGCCGGCGGCCTCGGCGGCGTCCAGCATCAGGGTGCGGATCGCGTAGTGACAGCACAGGTGGCCCCAAATCTCCTGGGTGACCAGCTTCGGGGACTTTGAGCGCAGGACCGTGCGGGGGGCTCGCTGGTGGGTCTTGAGCTCATCGAAGGAGGTCTCGATCTCCCAGCGTTGCGCGTAGGCGGCGGCCAGCTGGGTGGCTGGGGCCTGGTTGTGGTCCAGCAGGGTCGTGATCAGCCGGTACGGGCCGGTGGGGTCGCGTCCGTCCTCGATCGTGTAGCTGACCACCCGGACCCGGACCGGCCGGCGGCGTCGCTGGTCGGCGACGGAGTCGAAGACGTCAGCCAGCCAGGACCCGTCAGGCAGGTCCTCCACCGGCTCCAGCTTCAGGTTGTCTTTGACCCGCCAGAGCAGGTCGGCCCCTGTGCCACGGGCGTTTTCCCATGCGGTGAAGCTGTAGAACCCACGGTCGGCCAGGCACAACATCCCCGGTTCCAGCCGCCCGAGCAGCTCAGCGCAGGCGGCATTCTCGGACGTTGTGTAGGGGCCGATCACCGCGTCGAACATCGCGTGGGTACCGCACTCGGCCAACGCGACCACCCGGGCTTGGGGGAACGCGGAACGTTCTCCCTTCATCACCCCGGGCCGGCCAAAGTGGGCGTCGTTGGCTGGTGTGTCCGGAAGGTCCAGGCAGGTCCCATCGATGGCGACCAGTCGCCGGCCCGCCAGCCAGCACCCAGGGGTGTCCTTGACTGCCAGCGGCCCCGCGACCCGGGAGAACAGCATCGCCATCGGCTCGGGACCCAGGCGGTCGCGGGCATGAGAGATCGCCGCCTTGTTCGCCAGCTTGCCCGACCTCTCGTCGCGTTGAGCCCACGCGAGCCCGTCGGAGATCATCGCCAGCACGTCCTCGTAGGAGCCCTCGGAGTGCAGCGCCATCCCCATCGCGAAGTACGCCATCGACCGGGCCGGCAAGGATCGCCGACGTTTCTCCGTCCGGTCACACTCAGTGATCACCGCGTCCACCACCTCCGCGGGGAAAACCTTCATCAGCAAACCCACCGACACCAGATCCGGCNNTAACTCTAATTGAACGGTATTGCCCTTAACCCGTTCTTCTTCCTCGAGGGCGGCTGGTACGCGACGCTCGGCGAGCCACGTCAAGCCACGCACCCTGAGCAGGAGGACTGATCACTCAAGTCTGCCGGCCGCGACCTCCGAACCAAAGGTTCTGAAACCATGTCAAGGCGGCAGGCTCCTCGATGGGACTGGGTCTTGTCGGGTCCCGGCACGGGGCGGAGTGGCTGGGGCTCCGAGGGTGATCTTCAGGAAGCGATCACCGCTTGCGGTGAGCATAAGTCAGGCGGCCGAGGGCAACCGCTGATCCCCGGTTGCCGTTCCTTGGGTTCTTTCGGTGATCGCAACACCTGACTGATTGAAGGTGTTGTGCGTGAGGTTCTCTGAGTACATGGTTGCTGAGGTGTTTCAGACGTTCTGGGCGGCGATGGCGCGGGGTGAGTTCATCACCGGTGCTGCGGCCGAGGCAGGTACGTATCGGCAGAAAGGGCGGCGTTGGCTGCGTGAGTCCGGCGGTGTGCGTCCGCGTCGCGGACGCGATCTGTTGGGTCGTTGTCTGACGTTTGCTGAGCGGGAGGAGATCGCTATCGCCCGCGCACGCGGACACGGCATCCGCCAGATCGCTCACGGTCTGGGGCGCTCTCCTTCGACGATCTCGCGTGAGTTGGCGCGCAACGTCGAGGGCACCAAGGGCTACCGGGCGACGACGGCGCATGCGCTGGCCTATCAGCGGGCGAGTCGGCCCAAGGCGGCGAAGTTGGCGACGAACTTGGTGTTGCGGGCCAAGGTGGAGAAGGATCTGGAGAAGAAGTACTCACCGGAGCAGATCACCGGCCGGCTGCGTGTGGAGTTCCCCGACGACCCGGAGATGCGGGTGTCACCCGAGACGATCTACCAGTCGCTGTATGTGCAGTCGCGGGGCGCGTTGCGCCGGGATCTGGCGGTGTGTCTGCGCACTGGCAGGGCGCTGCGGCGACCGAGCCGCAAGGTTGGCCAGCGTAAGAACCGCATCCCGAACATGATCAACATCAGCGAGCGTCCACCCGAGGTGGAAGACCGTGCGGTGCCCGGAAACTGGGAAGGGGATTTGATCATCGGCAAGCAGAACCAGACTGCGATCGGAACCCTGGTCGAGCGCACCACCGGCTACGTGATGCTGCTGCACCTACCCGACGGGTACAAGCCCGAGCAGGTCCGCGACGCCCTGGCCGCGAAGATCAAAACCTTGCCGGACTCGCTGCGCCTGTCGCTGACCTGGGACCAAGGGCCGGAGATGCGCGACTGGAAACACGTCTCCATCGACGCCGACATCGACATCTACTTCTGCGACCCACACTCGCCCTGGCAACGCGGCACCAATGAGAACACCAACGGCCTGCTCCGACAGTACTTCCCGAAGGGCACCGACCTGGGTGTGCACAGCAGCGACGACCTCGAGTGGGTGGCCCAGGAGCTCAACGACCGACCCCGCAAACGACTAGCGTTCAAGAAGCCGATCGAACTGATCGGCGATCTCCTGTTGCAATGACCGCCAGAATCCGCCGTTCGCCTATCGGGACTGTCACTCTCATGCCGATGAGCGAGCGCTGCTGGTGGGGGAGGGCCCATAGCTCGGCATCCGCGGTGAGGGGCCCCCGGCTGGCGTAGACGCGGTTCCGAGCATCGGCGTGACTCACTCGGTCATCACGGGCTTGCAGGGCTGATGGGTGGAGCAACGTCGCCCGTGAACGTTCGAGTCAGCGTGACCGGTGACGCCAAGCCCTCGCCGAGGCGATTACGCCCATGATTCAGACCGCCATCTGTGCCGCCAGGCGTGAACCATCAGGGCTGCCAACGGGCGAGTCGCGTTGGGAACAAACAGCTCCGGACAAAGGGCGTAGGCCCCGGAGAGTATGAGTCGCCGGGGCCTACTGTTGATCATCGACGGTGAAGGCCGACGATCTCACGGCTGGTCCGCTGGCTCTCTCCGCACCCTTCACCTGGCGGTTCCAGCAGGCAAGCCCACTGGTCAAGAACCTGATTTCCATCCGATCCCGCTCCCGTTTCCGGGGGCGTAGTGAGATGTCTACGCGACGTTGTGGCGGCCCGCAAGTGGTCTGGCACGAGGGATTCCGGGCGCATCGGCGTGTCGGGCTCGCCACGCCGGTTCGATCGAAAAATGCGAGTCGTCGCGCAGGCAGACTTTGACTCAGTAGTTCGGCACGCTCGACGGCGCGGACACGCCGAGACCGCATCAGCGCAGGTCGCACACGAAAACAGTCCCTCAGGAACATGGTCCAGCTACAGATCGGTGGGGCGAGGAGCGGCAACCACAGCAGAGCAGGACGGAACCCTCCCCTGGAGGCAACGAACCCATCCGGTCGCGCTGAGCTACTCCCCCACGCCAGAGGGAATCGCGTCGGTCAAATGCCGGCTAGGAAGACCGCGCTCAGCCAGGCGGCGTGATGAGCATCGAGACTCGCGGCGAGGCCGGGCGTGTCGGTCTCCGCGCTACGGAATGCCTTATCCAATAAGGGTTTACACAATCACCAAAGTCTCCTCGCGATCTGCCGCGACGCGTCTCGTTTGACTGTTGAGCCGACAACGTGAAACGTGGGAACGGACGGCGCGGCGAGCAGGCAGGTCGCTCTGGGTTGTCGAGCCGTACTGAAAGACCACGAGAAGATGAGGAGTACGTCATGCTGACCGTGACCGAAAACGCTGTAACCGAGATCCGCAACTTGACCGACCAGCCTCAGGCACCCGAAGGCGGTGGAGTGCGCATCGCCACCGATCCGACTGTCGGCAACTTGACGTTGAGCCTGGCCGCCATGCCTGCCGAGGATGACACGGTGCTCGATGCCGACGGAGCGCGCTTGTTCCTGGACTCCAGCACCACCACGCTGCTCGACGACAAGACGCTCGACGCCGTAACGGACCCGAGCGGACAGGTTCAGTTCGCCGTCGCCGAACAGCCAACCTGAGCACGACCGAACGAGAAGGGAGCCCGGTGATGGGCTGGTTCGACAAGTTGAAGAACAAGAAGGACGAGGCCAAAGGCGCAGCCAAAGAGCACCTTGGCCAGGCCACAGACGACGAGCAGATGGAGCGCGAAGGCCAGACCGATCAGAGCGTGAGCAACATTAAGCAGGCCGGCGAAAAGGTCAAGGACGCCTTCGACAAGGACTGACCGTCATCGGATGGGCGGCGCATACCCCTGGGGGAGTGCGCCGCCCCATGCATCGAGCACCCGACACAACGTACGGGTGCCGTGGGCTTTTGCCACCGCAGTCCCCCACCACGGACGGCCGCAGCACGACCAGCACGGAATCAAGCGGCTTGGCGCATGAATCAGCGCGCCGTTGTCGATGAGCTCCACATGCACATCCATCAAAGGCCAACAAGCACTGCTCATACCCGCCAGTCGGCCGCGATGCGATACCCGGAGCACTGGCCCGCTCACAGCCATATCGCTGGGGATGGCGCTGACCTGTCGGTGATGGCGGCCGCCGGGTCGACGAGGAACGCCGCAGTGTGGCCGTCGCTTGTGGCCCAGCGCCTCCGATCAGTTCGGGCGTCGCCCCGCGGTCTACACCTCTGGGCAGCTACGGGTGGGGTGAGAGGCTGACAACATGACCGGCAAAACGCCGTCCGCTGATAGCCGCATTCCGCGCGGTCCCCACGCCGACTCTTCACCATTTGCCCTTGCCAGGCGGCCGCCAAGTGTCCCGAAACGGGAACGATGACCGGACGCATCGGAGCCAAGCCTGGGTGCCCGTAGGACGATCGGCTACGGGACGACCAAAGGCGGCGGTGAGCGGTGGCCACATGCTCCGCTGGCCGTTCCTGTTGCGGGAGGCCGACCTGGCGATGTACCAGGCCAAGCGCGCCGGCACCGAGGGCAGCATCGTCGTTCTCGACGCCGTGCCCACTGCTCGTGGCGCGGCCACGTCAACTGCACCGCTGATTGTGGCGCCGCGCACCTCACCGGAGGTCTCGTGCACCTCTCCCGGGAGCTGAGCTCCCGCCCATGAACCCCGGACGTCTCTGAGGTGACCCGAAGTCCGGCGGTTGTGATTGCTGCTGCGCTTTTCGATGGGCAAGTGGTGACGGATCCAAACCACCAGATGCGGCGCCGCCTCCTGCAACGCATCGGCTGCTGACTTACCGGCGAGCCGGGATCGGTTTCATCCGGCGGAACGCGGGTCGCGGTAAGCACCAAGGGCCGCGCCGACTTGAGCCGCCAGGGCGGCGGCCACCATGCGCTCGGCCCGGGAAGGTCGAGTGCGCGGGTTTGCCCGCAGCAGGAACCGCCCCATGAATCGTCCCCCACTCTCGACGACGAGCTCGGTGTCCTTGTCGGCAGGCAGCCCAAAACTGTCGACGGCCCAGGATTGATTGCGCCATCGGACGCTCCCGTCAGGTTCCAGGCGCGGATAGTCCAAGCCCATGCCGTAGTCGAACCGGCACTTCTCCAACCCCATCACCTGGACGATTTGGCCGGCCACTCGCTCGATGAGCGCGGAGGGGGAGGAACTGCCTTCGGCAGCGATCTTGGCCGCTGCTTCCACCCCCTCCAGGTAGCCCAGGCGTTGCCTGGCCATCGCCTGTTGCTCCCTTCCCCTGTATGCGATCTCGGTGACCGCGACGCCCACCCCCAGCAGGAGCAGGGCCGTTTGAAGATCCGCAGCGGAGACGATGGCCAAGCTCTGGTACGGCCGGGCCAGGAAGAAGTCGAACCCCAGCCCGGCCGACAGTGCGGCGAGCAAGCCGGCCAGCCGGTCGCCGGCCGAGGCGACCCCCACCACCACCAGGACCAGGAGCAACGCGTCGCTCGTGTTGGGGACACTGTCTCCGAAGGGGAGCAGAATCAGGGCGGCGACCAACGGGGCCACGAGCCCCGTCGCCAGCAACCGATAGTGCCTGTTGAACCGATCCGGTACATCCACCCCGTCGTTGTACGCCCCAGAGCCGACGCGGGGAAAGAGATCACCCCGTTAGGACTGCGTTAGGATCTTTTCCAGGGCCCGCTTGAGGTCGTTTCATTCAAGACGGCCGAACAGCCAACTGGTACTCCTTTAGCACGGTTCGTGTAAAGCATCGCCGCCGGAACCGCACCCGACGCCGTAGTGTCCGGCCGTTACTGCGAGCCAATCAAGCCCTACCTCGACGAGGGTCATCGACCTCATCGTTGGTCTCACCGGACAGGTCCTGCTGATCGGTGGGGACCGGGGCATGTCCGATGGGTACCCCCGCCATGGCGCACCTCCTACCACTGGACCGGTCCGAAGCAACGCCCCAGCTACCGGCAACGGCGCAAGCCGATCAGCCAAATTCCGCCACAGCCGTATCGACTACTCCACACCGGGATCGGGAAAGCCGCATGTGGCCAGTTGTTAGGAACGCGTCAGGATTCGTCGGGTCGGCGTTAGGAACTTGTTAGGAGCCCTGTCTTACCTCGTATCCGGGGTAGAGACTCACCGGGTGGCCGACACAAGGCCACCTGATGACTGGAGTCCGTGCATGTCCGATCTCGTGTTCGTCATCCTCACCGGAGCGTTCTTCGCGCTCGCCTCACTCATCCTCAAGGGGGTCGAGCGGCTGTGAGCATCGAGAACGCCGCCGGGCTCGCCGTCTCCGTCCTCCTCCTCGGCTACCTCGTGGCGGCCCTTCTGTTCCCGGAGCGTTTCTGAGATGTCTGACACCACCGCCGGCCTGCTTCAGGTCGCCCTGCTGATCGCTGCCCTCGCCGCCTGCTACCGGCCGCTGGGCGCCTACATGGCGCGGACCTACACCAGCGAGCACGACACCCGCGTCGAACGGGTTCTCTACAAGGTGATGGGGGTGGATCCCAAGGCCGACCAACGCTGGCCGGTCTACGCCCGCTCACTGCTCGCGTTCTCCGCGGTGTCCGTGCTCGGGCTGTACGCGCTGCTGCGGTTCCAGCCTCACCTGCCGTTGAGTCTCGGCTTTCCCGGCGTCGCACCCGACCAGGCGTTCAACACCGCCGCGTCGTTCGTGACCAACACCAACTGGCAGTCCTACTCCGGTGAGTCGACCATGGGACACCTGGCGCAGATGGCCGGGCTCGCCGTGCAAAACTTCGTCTCGGCCGCGGTGGGCATGGCTGTGGCGGTGGCGCTGATCCGCGGCTTCATCCGTTCGCGCACCGACCAGGTCGGCAACTTCTGGGTCGACCTGACCCGGGGTTGCCTGCGCATCCTGCTGCCGCTGGCGGTCGTGGCAGCGATCACCCTGATCGCGGCCGGCGCGATCCAGAACTTCTCCTCCGGAACCGATGCCACCACGCTGGCCGGCATCCACCAAACCATCACGGGCGGGCCGGTTGCCTCCCAGGAGGTCATCAAGGAGATGGGCACCAACGGCGGTGGCTTCTACAACGCCAACTCGGCCCACCCCTTCGAGAGCCCCAACCCCTTCTCGAACCTCTTTGAGATTTTCCTCATACTGCTCATCCCGGTCGCCCTGACCCGCACCTTCGGGCTGATGGTCAAGGACAAGCGGCAGGGCTACGCGATCCTGGCCACGATGGGCGCCCTGTGGGCGACGATCCTGGCCGGCATCTGGACGCTCGAGGCTGCCCACCCCGGGACCGCACTCAAGCTGGCCGGCGCGTCTATGGAGGGCAAGGAGACCCGCTTCGGTGTTGCCGCGTCGTCGCTGTTCGCCACGGCGACCACAGGAACCTCCACCGGCGCCGTGGACTCGTTCCACTCCTCTTACACCGCCCTGGGTGGCGGACTGACCATCTTCAACATGGGCCTGGGCGAGCTCGCGCCCGGCGGCGTCGGCTCCGGAATCTACGGGATCCTCGTCATGGCCATCGTGACCGTGTTCGTCGCCGGACTGATGGTCGGTCGCACCCCGGAGTACCTGCATAAGAAGATCACCAGCCGCGAGATCAAGCTCGTCTCGCTATACATCCTGACGATGCCGGTGCTGGTGCTGGCCGGGACCGGCCTGGCGATGACCCTGTCCACGGCCAAGGCGTCCATCCTCAACCCGGGACCACACGGCCTGTCCGAGGTGCTCTACGCGTTCATGTCCGCCACCAACAACAACGGGTCCGCGTTCGCCGGACTGTCCGTGAACACCGGCTTCTACAACACGGCGCTCGGCGTCGCCATGCTCGCCGGCCGGTTCATCCCCATCGTGTTCGTTCTCGCGCTGGCCGGGTCGCTGGCACGCCAGAGATCGGTCCCGGCCACCGCCGGCACCCTGCCCACCCACCGTCCCCTGTTCGTCGCAATGCTCTACGGCGTCGTGATCATCGTGGCCGGGCTGACATTCTTCCCCGCCCTCGCGCTCGGCCCGCTGGCCGAAGGCCTGTGATGTCAACGACCACCAGCGGCCGCGACCCCCACACCACACCCGAACCCGAAGGACCTCCCGCCATGTCAGCTGCCACGCCCGGTGACACCAGAGCCCCCGCCCGGGTCCAG
>PKWT01000145.1 GCA_003132125.1 Micrococcales bacterium
AACGGCCAGTCCCAGGACATCAACGTCACCCTCATCAACAAACCCACCACGAACCAGTAGCGCTGCGGTCCCCTTCGCCACAGGCGCTACGGCATACGCCTTCCGCAGGTTAGGCTGCTCGGCTCACCCCTTGCACCGCCTGCGGAAGGCGTCCTGTCGTCCATGTCTGTTGCCCCCGAGCTGAAACGCGAATGCGACTATCTCACCCGTGCACGCTNNGCAGCCACGCTGTACCGCCGGGCGCAGTCACTGCTCGACGACCCCAGCTCAAGCTTGTTCTTCGGCAGGATCGACCAGCTGCGCAGTGACGCACCAGCATCGGAGCGCTGGTACATAGGACGACGCCACGTTGCCGACTCACAGGGCGA
The DNA here is from genome assembly GCA_003132125.1 of Micrococcales bacterium. Lineage (GTDB taxonomy): Bacteria > Actinomycetota > Actinomycetes > Actinomycetales > Dermatophilaceae > UBA4719. Next base: position 369 of record PKWT01000145.1, read on the forward strand.
CCCCGTCGTTATCGACTGGCGCGCCGATGTCTCGACCGCGTTCTACCGCGCGTCCCGGACCGAGCGAATGGGCGTGAGCCTGCGCCGCCGGTTCGGCATCGACCGGGGCCAGCTGACCGCCTACGAGGATGAGCGACTCGATGATGACGATCCTGACTCGCCCCCGGACGGGTTGGGCTTCACAAGCCAGATCCTCGTTGGTGAGATCGAGCGCCCGCGAGTGGGACCGATGCGCGACATCGTGGCCACCATCCAGCCCGAGCAGGACGTCATCGTGCGCAGCGACGTGGGAACGACCGTGTGTGTCCAGGGAGCCCCCGGAACCGGAAAGACCGCGGTTGGCCTGCACCGGGCTGCGTGGCTGCTCTATGCGTTCAGGGAGAAGCTGGCCCGCAGCGGGGTCCTGGTCATCGGCCCGAACCGTGCATTCCTTGACCACATCGGCGCGGTGCTGCCGGCTCTGGGCGAGGTCGAGGTCCGTCACAGCACGATCGACGAGCTGCTTGCGTCGGTGCCCGTACGCGGCCATGACAGCGTCGAAACCGCTGTCCTCAAAGGAGACTCACGTCTTGGCGTGATCGTTCGGGCGGCCGTTTGGTCACACGTCAGGACGCCCACCGAGCCTCTCGTCCTGCCGCGCGGCGCGTACAAGTGGCGCGTTCCGACTTACGAGGTGGCCGAGATCGTTGCTGAGCTGCGGACCCGCGGTGTGAGATACGACGCCGCCCGCCAGATGCTGCCGCACCGTCTGGCACACGCGATCCTGCAACAGATGGAACAGGCTGGCGACTCACCCGACGACCGCGTGCAGGATGCAGTCGCACGCTCCGCGACGGTCAGGAAGTATGCCGGTGGCGTGTGGCCGGCACTCGACCCGAAGGCCGTGTTGTTCAGCCTGCTCTCGGACGCCAAGGCCCTGGAACGGCATGCCCTCGATCTGCTCAGCGACCAGGAACGCTCGCTGTTGTTGTGGGCCAACCCTCCGGCCGGGCGTGGATCGGCGAAATGGTCAATGGCCGACGCCGTCCTGATCGATGAGATCAATGATCACCTTCAGCGCACGGCGAGCTTGGGCCACGTCGTTCTCGATGAAGCGCAGGATCTGTCGCCCATGCAGCTGCGTGCGGTGGGGCGACGATGCTCAACCGGCTCGGCAACGGTCCTGGGCGACCTGGCGCAGGGCACGACGCCCTGGGCCACCGACTCGTGGGAGTCCGCGTTGGGGCACCTCGGCAAACCGGACGGCCTCATCGAGACGCTCGAACGCGGATTCCGGGTGCCCGCAAGCGTCATCGCCTTCGCAACCCAGCTGTTGCCTTCGATTGCACCTGGCCTGGGCGCGCCGGTGTCGGTGCGAGACAACCCCGGCCGCCTGGAGATCATGCGCGTCGACGCAAGTGGGCTGTATGACCGAGTGGCCGAATCCGTCGCCGAGAGCGCCCGCGAGCCCGGGTCGATCGGCGTCATCGTCCCCGATGCCGCTGTCGGCACAGTCTCAAAGGCGTTGACCCGTAAGGGAATTGAGCATGGAGTGCTGGGAGCCGACCATGGCGACGTCGATCACCAAGTTGACGTCATCCCCGCCACAGTGGCCAAAGGACTGGAGTTCGACCGAGTGATCGTCGTCGAGCCATCCGCCATAGCCGCGGCCGAGCCTGACCGACGCACGGGGCTTCGCCGGCTGTACGTGGTCCTGACGCGTGCAGTCTCCGAGCTCACCGTGATCCACGCCGATGAGCTGCCCATCGAGCTGAGGGGCTGACAGACTGAGGACATGCCTGCCCTGATCACCTGGTGGAGTATGGACGTTCAGTCCGTGGCGCCACACGCGCACAACGACGCTGTCGCGCGGTTGGGCGCAGACCTTTTGGTCCGATGGAGCGAGCTCGCACGCCGCTATCACACGACCAGGCACCTCGTAGAGATGTTCTGGGCTCTGGAAGAGCTTGAGGACGCCGGCGAGATCAACGACCGTGAGTGCGCGATCGCCCGCCTCGCCGCATGGTTCCACGACGCGATCTACGACCCTGAAGCCAAGCCGGGAGCGAACGAGGCAGACAGCGCCGTGCTCGCCCGAGACACGCTGCAACAGCTGGGGATCGTTGACGATGACGTCGACGTCGTCAACCGCCTGATCCGGCTCACTGCGGGGCACGACGCCGATGGCGAAGAGCCNNGAGTTCGCCTTCGCGCCCGAGGCGGCATACCGACAGGGTCGTGCGGCCGTCCTCGAACCTTTTCTGCACCGGGACACGATCTATCGCACGTCACACGCTCTGCATGCATGGGAGATGCCGGCCCGCATCAACCTCGGCCGCGAGCTGACTCGCCTGCGCGCCGCCGACTGAGACCGCCGGCCACGTCAGCCCGGTGAATGAACGTGAGTAAACAACGGCCACCAGAACTCCTCGCGACAGCGGATCTCGACCTCCTGCCGGTGGACCCACTCGGCGGCGTCCACGTCAGCGCTGCGCGGCGCGACCGCAGGCCTGAAGTCCTCCAGGACGGTGGCGAAGCAGGCGATGTAGTTGCGCTGGTTCGGCCAGCGACCGGTCGGGCCCCCGTCCAACGTCACCCGCTCATAGCCGCAAGGCGTCAGCCTCGCGGGGTCGACGCGTAGTCCTGACTCCTCCCACGTCTCGCGGGTCGCACACTCCAGCACCGTCTCACCCGGCTCGCGTCCGCCCGCCGGAGCGCCCCACGCGTCACGGGTCACGGTGCGCACCAGCAGCACTGCGCCGCCCGCGTCGGTGACGAAAACCACTGCGGCTGCAGTGAGCTCGTCAGGCGTCGGCAACGGGGAGGCAATGATGTGAAGGCTGTGCCCAACATCGAGATGGGACAGCACGTTGCGGTATGCGGCGAGCGGTCGCTCCCCCTTGCGTTTCTGGAACCGTAGCCCGCTGTCACGCAAGCGGCGGGCAAGGTCCTTGCCCCCCGTCGGCCGGGCGCCGGCTGCAACCAGCCCGGCATACAGCTCCTGCGGCACGTCGAAGTGGTCGCCGTCGAACCCGCGTGCAGGTAAGCCGGCCTGCGCGGCGAAGGTCTGCAGCTCGTCATACGAGGCGTCGCTGATCAGGTGGGACCACGACCGGCCGTGCGCGGGCCAGGCGGGTGGGTCGATCCAGATCGCCACCGTCGTCTCCTTTCCTGTCCACTCATTCTTCGCTGACTCTCGCCGCTTGTTGCGCCCGAACCACCGAATCTTGCTCTTCCACCACCAGATTCGGTGGTTTCAGCGCAAGGAGAGAGCCATGGGGAGCGTCACGGAGCAACGCGAAGGGCGGCTCCCCCACTCGGGGGAACCGCCCTCTGCAATGCGTTGGTGCGTCACTCAGTGGGTGTTGGCGATGCGTGGGCTCAGAAGCCCATGCCACCCATATCGTCTCCACCACCCGGGCCCATCGGCGCAGCCTTTTCGGGCTTGTCGGCGATGACGACCTCGGTGGTGAGGAACAAGGCGGCGATGGACGCAGCGTTCTGCAGCGCCGAGCGCGTGACCTTGGCCGGGTCGATGATGCCCTCGGCGATCAGGTCGACGTACTCGCCGTTGGCCGCGTTCAGACCCCAGCCTGAGGGCAGGTTGCGGACCTTCTCCGCCACGACGCCACCCTCAAGACCACCGTTGATGGCGATCTGCTTGAGCGGAGCCTCGGCCGCGACGCGAACGATGTTCGCACCCGTGGCCTCGTCACCCTCGAGGTCGAGCTTCAAGAACGCCGCGTCGGTTGCCTGAAGCAGGGCCACGCCGCCACCGGCGACGATTCCCTCTTCAACAGCAGCCTTGGCGTTGCGAACAGCGTCCTCGATGCGGTGCTTGCGCTCCTTGAGCTCAACCTCGGTAGCCGCGCCCGCCTTGATGACAGCGACGCCACCGGCAAGCTTGGCAAGGCGCTCCTGGAGCTTCTCGCNNTCGCGGTCGTAGTCCGAGTCGGACTTGTCGATCTCGGCGCGGATCTGGTTGACGCGACCAGCAATCTGGTCAGCATCGCCACCACCCTCGACGATGGTCGTGTCGTCCTTGGTGACGACGACCTTGCGAGCCTTGCCGAGCATGTCGAGCTCAGTGGTGTCGAGCTTGAGCCCGACCTCCTCGGAGATGACCTGGCCACCGGTGAGGATGGCGATGTCGGCCATCATGGCCTTGCGACGGTCACCGAAGCCCGGCGCCTTGACGGCGACGACGCTCAGGGTACGACGGATGTGGTTCAGCACCAGGGTCGCGAGTGCCTCGCCCTCGACGTCCTCGGCGATGATCAGGACGGGCTTGCCGGCCTGACGGATCTTGTCCAGCACCGGGATGAGGTCCTTGATGCTGCCGATCTTGGAGTTGACGACCAGAACGTACGGGTCCTCGAGGACGGTCTCCATGCGCTCTGCGTCAGTGACGAAGTACGCGGAGATGTAGCCCTTGTCGAAGCGCATGCCCTCGGTCAGCTCGAGCTCCAGACCAAAGGTCTGGCTCTCCTCGACCGTGATGACGCCTTCCTTGCCGACCTTGTCCATCGCTTCAGCGATCATCTCGCCGATCTGACGGTCAGCGGCCGAGATCGAGGCGGTAGCAGCAATCTGCTCCTTGGTCTCGACGTCCTGGGCCATGCGCAGCAGCTCGTCCGAGACGGCTGCGACGGCCTGCTCGATGCCACGCTTGAGTGCCATGGGGTTTGCGCCGGCAGCAACGTTGCGCAGACCCTCGCGCACCATGGCCTGGGCCAGAACCGTCGCCGTCGTGGTGCCGTCGCCGGCCACGTCGTCGGTCTTCTTGGCAACTTCCTTGACCAGCTCTGCGCCGATCTTCTCGTACGGGTCCTCGAGCTCGATCTCTTTGGCGATGCTCACACCATCATTGGTGATGGTGGGGGCTCCCCACTTCTTCTCGAGGACGACGTTGCGGCCCTTCGGGCCGAGGGTCACCTTGACGGCGTCGGCGAGGATGTTCATTCCCCGCTCGAGACCGCGGCGAGCCTCTTCATCAAAAGCGATGAGTTTGGCCATTCGGGTGGTACCTCCCACGCGAAACGGATGTGTGACCGGCTGGTGCCCGCGACGGACGGACCGGATCTGGCGTGCGCCGTTCGCACGCGTTCTCGAGCCCTCACCAAACAGTCAGGATTATCACTCTCATGGTGAGAGTGCTAACCCAATGATTAGCACTCGACCCCCTCGAGTGCAAATGCCGGCTAGGTGTGACGGGTAGCACGGAAGGCATGCAGGCCGCTGGCCCTGCTCGCGGGCTCCCTTGACGGGCTGCGCAGCGCCCATCCCCTTCCTTGCCGCGTCCCTGGTCGTGCTCAGAGCTGGACGCCCAGCCGCCGGGCCGAACGCGCACGCTGACGGGTCGCCCGGAGTCGGCGCAGACGCTTGATCAGCATCGGGTCGGCAGCGAGGGCGATCGGACTGTCGATCAACAGGTTGAGCACCTGGTAGTAGCGGGTGGCGCTCATGTCGAACAGCTCGCGGATCGCCTGCTCCTTGGCGCCGGCGTACTTCCACCACTGGCGCTCGAACGCGATGATCTCGCGGTCGCGGTCGCTCAGCTCGCGCAACGGGACTGATTCGATCTGTGCTGCGGCGTCCATGTGGTCCTCCGGATAGCGTGGTGTTCGGGTCCAATGGTAGCCGTCAAATAACACCCGTGTCATTCACATCGGGTGTTCCGAACGACCACCTGACGGACGTTTTGTCACCCCTGTCACCCCTGTCACACCGGCCTCAGAATGCCCGGGCTCCGAGGTGACTCCCCACCGCGGCAGGCCTCGGCAGCGGCCCTGAGAGCGGAGTACACCAAGAATATGGACCGTGCCCGGCGACGCGGCGCCAACCTGATCGCGATGGGTGCCTTGCTCGCGCTGGGTGTGGGCAGGCCACGGTTGAGAACATCCCGGGGATCACTATCCGCGCGCTCGCCGGCGGATCGCAGATCGAGGGCTTCTACACCTGGGACACCTGGACCCGGACGCTCTACACCGAGCGGGTCAAGGACGGCGCCAACCTCCTCGCAAAGGCCTTCAGGGACACCGGCTCTGGCTGAGGGCACCGCGCGCCGAGGTTTCTGTGTCCGCGCCGAATCGTATCTGCGTCGAATCCGTGCATCGCCGGAGTCCAAGACCGGCCTCGAGGCAGTTACCCAGCATCGCTGGCTACATTGGCTGACGTGTCCAACGTCCGCGCCCTGACCGAGCTGGTGCATCCGTCATGGGCGGCAGCGCTTGCCCCCGTGACGACGCAGGTGACTGCGCTGGGAGCCTTCCTGCGTGCGGAGCGGGCGGCCGGCCGCGGATACCTGCCGGCGGGGGGGCACATCCTGCGGGCGTTCGCACAGCCGCTCGACGCGGTTCGGGTCCTCATCGTCGGCCAGGACCCCTACCCGAGCCCGGGTCACGCGGTTGGTCTGTCGTTCTCGGTCGCCGCGGACGTGGACCCGATCCCGCGCAGCCTGCAGAACATCTTCCAGGAGCTGGGCACTGATCTCGGGCTGCCGCGACCCAGCAACGGAGACCTCTCCCCGTGGGCCGACCAGGGTGTCCTGCTCCTCAACAGGGTGCTGACGGTCGAGCCGGGCGCAGCTGGCGGGCATCGCGGCAAAGGTTGGGAAACCGTTACGGCACAGGCGATCTCGGCGCTCGCCGCGCGTGGCGGGCCCCTCGTGGCCATCTTGTGGGGCCGCGACGCCCAGGCCCTTGAGCCGGAGCTCAGGCAGGTCCCCTGTATCAAGAGCGCTCACCCCTCGCCGCTGTCCGCGTACCGTGGGTTCTTCGGGTCAAGACCGTTCAGCCGCGCCAACGACCTCTTGCGCCAACAGGGTGCCGAGCCCATCGACTGGAGGCTGCAATGAAGTGGAGGCAGGAATGAGGTGGAGACAACAGTGAAGCCCAGGCCTTTCACTCGCTACGTCGCCCTCGGAGACTCCTTCACCGAGGGCCTGGACGACCCCCAGCCCAACCAGACGAACGCGTATGTTGGCTGGGCCGACCGCCTCGCCGGGCACCTGGCGAGGAGCGCCAGCGAGGACGACCGCAGCTTCGGCTACGCCAACCTCGCGGTGCGGGGCCGCCTTCTGGACGACATCGCCGGTCGGCAGGTCGGCGATGCCCTCGCGCTTGAGCCGGACCTGGTGAGCATCGTCGGCGGCGGAAACGACATCCTCAGGCCCAAAGCCGATATCGACGCGCTGGCCGCCAAGCTCGAGCATGCGGTGGGTCGGCTGCGCGCGACTGGGGCCGACGTCCTGCTAGCCACCCCGGTGGATCCCCGTGACGCCCCGCTCATGAAAGCGACCCGGGGACGTGCCGCGATCTACGCCGCGCACATCTGGTCGATCGCCCGTCGCCACGATGCCCACGTCATCGACCAGTGGGGAATGGCCGCCCTGCGCGACTGGCGGCTGTGGGCTCCCGACCGGATCCACATGACGCCCGAGGGTCATCGTCGGGTGGCGCTGAACGCCTTCACCGCACTGGGATTCACGGCTGAGGACGCCGGTTGGGCTGACCCCCTCCCTGCCGCTGAACCGATCTCACGGATCGACGCGGCCCGGGCCAATGCTCAGTGGGCACGGGAGTATGTCGGACCGTGGGTGCAGCGCCGACTGCGAGGCCAGTCATCCGGGGACGCCATCTCCGCCAAGCGCCCCACCGTCACGCCGTTCGAGGACTGACATGACCAGTTGGGCCGCCATCATCGCCGTGCCCACGGCGATTACTGGTTCTACGGTCAGAACGTCCCCTACCCCGGTTTCAGCCGGGCGTCCGGCTTCTACGCCTCGACCCTGATCATCATCCTGTCCTCGGGCTTGCTCTACTGGCTGTTCAAACGGAAAGACTGGCTCTGACTCTCGCTCACCGCAGTCCACAAGGGGATCCCGCGGAATCGGCGAATTGCCGTACTTGGCCCCATGGCCGGGGTGGTGCCGGCCTCCGGTGAGCCCCATGGAGTCGCGCGTCGGGCGCTCGTTCGATCGAGCGCGGTATAGCCTGCTGCGGTGACTGACACCGCTGCCTCCAGCGCTGGCCCGCCCGTGTCGCGCACAGC
>PKWT01000274.1 GCA_003132125.1 Micrococcales bacterium
CGAAGAAGACACCGGCCAGCGGTGCGTTGAACGTCGCCGCGATTCCCCCGGCCGCCCCGCACGCCACCAGCAGGCGCATCCGCGGCTCGCTGACCCGGACCATCCGCCCGAGGGTGGAGCCCAGCGCCGAGCCGATCTGCACGATCGGGCCCTCACGGCCCACCGACCCGCCCCCACCGATACACAGGGCCGAGGCCAGCGCCTTGACCGCGGCGACCTGCGGTGCGATCCGCCCACCCTTGCGGGCCACCGCGAACATCACCTCGGGCACCCCATGACCGCGTGCCTCCCGGGCGAAGANNCGAAGAAGTGCACCAGCGGCCCATACAGCAGCCCGGCGACAACCGGCACGCCGATCACGAACCAGCGCCCGAGGCCTGGCAGGCCCGGGTGGGCCGCATGGCCGGCCAGGGAGTAGTCCGCATGGCCGGACAGCAGCAGAGTGAAAGTCTTAATCAGCCACCGGAAGACGATCGCCCCACCACCGGCCCCCAGACCGACGAGCAGAGCGAGCAGCATCAAGCCCGAGTTCGAGGATCGCAGCCGGGTGGCGAGCCTGGCGCGGCCGTGCTGCAACGCGAGTGTTGCCACCCTGGGGGCTCGACGGATTACCGGTGCGGGCCCAGGAGGTGACAAAGTGTTACTCATGACTTGCAGTATGCAACAATTGCTGTCACTTATGAAATCCGAGAATCCTGGCAACCCACCCAACCGAGCAGTGGGCCGCCGGTATACCGCCCAAAGGCCGCACCCTGACCGGCCAGAACACGACACGAGGAGAGCACCGTGATCACGGCACCTGCACCAGGCAACGACGCTACGACCTCCGACGACGGCGCCGACGAACTGGTCTCCGCTCTTCTGACGGCCTCACGCGCACTGGTCGGGGTTTCCGCCCGTTCCCTGGCCCGGGTTGAGGACGCGGTCACAATCACCCAGTTCCGCACCCTGGTGGTCCTGGAAGGCCACGGAGACACCCGACTCAACCAGCTCGCCGAACGACTCGGCGTCACCTCCTCCACCGCCATGCGCATGGTGGACCGCCTCATTGCCGCCCACCTGGTGACCCGTGAGGAGAACAAGGCAGACCGGCGAGAGGTACTCATCGCCCTGACCCGCGAAGGGGCGCGACTGGTTTGCGAGGTCACCGAACGACGGCGGGCCGAGATCGCCGCCATCGTCGCCGCGATGCCTCAAGAAGGCCGCCAAGAAGTGGTCGCGGCGCTCAACGCCTTCGCCCAAGCCGCCGGCGAAGCCACCCCGACCGCCGACACCGCCGCCCGGCTCGGCTGGTAACCATGGCCGCCTTGTCTCCTCCCACTCAAGAACAGGATTGCGCCCCCTCGGTCCCGGTGTCAGGTCTGCCATCACGGCGATCCCCACCGGGCACCGTGACCGGTGAAGTGGGATGTCCCCCTCAGAACTCGACAGAAGGCAGGAACGACATTATGAAGACCCCCGGACACATCGTTGTTGGAGTCGACGGCTCCCCGAGCTCGCTGGACGCCCTTACATGGGCCGTTGGCCAGGCCGCGCTCACCGGCACGGACGTCCAGGCCGTGATCGCCTGGGAGTACCCGCCCCTGTCCGGGGTCGACCCGATGACCACCCACGTCGACTGGCGCAGCAGGGCACAGCAGACCATCGACACCGCAGTGGACAGGGTCCCAGGCGCCGACAGCGTGAAGGTCTCCTCGGCTGTCATCGCGGGGCACCCGGCCCAGGTCCTGCTCGACGCCTCCGTCGGCGCGCAGCTGCTCGTCGTCGGAAACAGCGGTCATGGCGGCCTCACCGAGACGCTGCCCGGCTCAGTGCGAGAGCAAGTCATCACCCACGCCACCTGCCCTGTCCTGGTGATGTGCCACGCCACCGCGGCTGAGCCTTCGTCTGAATGACCAACTCGCAGAACCCCGAACGGGCCGAGTCCACGGCTGGCTGGGTCCCCGTACCGAAGCGTCCGGCTCGGGGCAAGTACCTGCTGGTCGGGCTCGAGGTTGCGGAGCCGCTTGCCGCGGCGACTAAACCCCTGCAAGGAGAGCCTGACTGCCTGATATTCAGCTCCCCGCGACACCCATGACAGACCACCGACCACGACGGACACCCATCATGACCACTGACAGCACGCGGCCCACGCCCCCGGACTTGACGGCCAAGGCTGACCCCAAGGACGATTTGAAATCCCTTCCCCTGCATGAGGTGGAGAAGCAGCTTGGGACCTCGTCGGACGGGCTGAGCCAGGCCGAGGCGACCAAGCGGTTGGCGCAGTACGGTCCCAATGAGATCGAGGAGAAGAAGACCAGTGCGTTTCGCCAGCTGCTGACCTACTTCTGGGGTCCCATCCCCTGGATGATCGAAGGTGCTGTCGTCCTGTCGGGCGCGGCCCGGCACTGGCCGGACTTCTTCATCATCCTTGTCCTGCTCGTCGCCAACGCCATGGTCGGATTCTGGGAGGAACGACAGGCAGGCAACGCCATCGACGCGCTGAAAGCCAATCTGGCGATCAAGGCCCGCGTGATTCGCGACGGGAAGTGGACGACGCCGTCGGCGCGGGAGCTGGTGCCTGGCGACGTCATCCGCGTCCGCCTTGGTGACATCGTGCCAGCCGATGCCCGCCTGCTGGCGGGCGACCCGGTCGACGTGGACCAGTCCGCCCTGACCGGGGAGTCGCTGCCCGCCACGCGAGCGGCGGGCGAGGCGGTGTTCTCTGGATCGATCATCCGTCAGGGTGAAACCAGAGCCCTGGTGTATGCCACTGGGGCCCACACCTACTTCGGGAAGACGGCCCAGCTGGTACAGGAGGCGCACACCGTCAGCCACTTCCAACAGGCGGTGCTGAAGATCGGGAACTACCTCATCATCCTCGCGGCGGCGCTGGTCGCGGTGATCGTTGCCGTCGCGCTCCTGCGCGGCGACCCGGTCCTGACCACGCTGCAGTTCGCGTTGGTACTGACCGTGGCCGCGATCCCCGTGGCGATGCCGACAGTGCTATCGGTGACGATGGCGATCGGTGCACGTCTGCTCACCAAGAAGCAGGCGATCGTCACCCGGCTGGTGGCCATCGAGGAACTCGCAGGGGTCGACGTGCTGTGCGCGGACAAGACCGGCACCCTGACCCAGAACAAGCTGTCGCTGGACGAGCCGTTCGCCGTCCAGGACACCCCCGGAGAGCAAGTCATTCTCCATGCCGCACTGGCTTCCCGCGCCGACAACGACGACCCGATCGACCTGGCCGTTCTGGGCGGGCTACGAGACGACCACGCCTTGGATGGCTACCAGGTGGTCCACTTCCAGCCCTTCGACCCGGTACACAAACGCACTGAGGCCACCGTCACAGGCCCGGACGGAAACACCTTCAAGGTGACCAAGGGCGCCCCACAGGTGATCCTGGCTCTGTCAGCCGATGCCGGGCAGTCCGGCGCCGCTGTCGAGAAGGCCGTCAACGATTTCGCTGCACATGGTTTTCGTTCGTTGGGCGTGGCCCGGGCCGCAGCCGATGGCCCCTGGCAGATGCTTGGCGTGTTGCCCCTGTTCGACCCGCCTCGCGGCGATGCCAAGTCAACCATCGCGACCGCGCGGGCGATGGGCGTGACGGTCAAAATGGTGACCGGGGACGCGCTGGCTATCGCGAAGGAGACCGCCGAAAAGGTGGGGCTGGGCACGGGAATCCTCGATGCCGCAGGCCTGGGTGAGGTAAAGAAGCAGGAAACTGCGGCGATGGCCGAGTCCATAGAGACCGCCGACGGTTTCGCCCAGGTCTTCCCCGAGCACAAGTTCCACATCGTCGACGTCCTGCAACAGCAAGGCCACATCGTCGGGATGACCGGCGACGGCGTCAACGACGCCCCCGCGTTGAAGAAGGCTGACTGCGGGATCGCGGTATCCGGCGCCACGGACGCGGCCCGGGCTGCGGCCGACATCGTCCTCATGACGCCCGGGCTCTCAGTGATCATCGACGCGATCAAGGAGAGCCGGAAGATCTTCCAGCGGATGAACAGCTACGCGATCTACCGCATCACCGAGACACTGCGCGTGCTGTTGTTCGTGACCCTGACCATCCTGATCTTCAACTTCTACCCCGTGACCGCCGTCATGATCGTCATGCTGGCGCTGCTCAACGACGGCGCCATCTTGTCCATCGCCTACGACAACGTCCACTACAAGGATCAGCCCGAAGCATGGAACATGCGCCTCGTGCTGGGAATCGCCACCGTGCTGGGCACCGTCGGACCCGTCGCCGCGTTCGGCCTGTTCTACGTCGGCGACCGCGTCTTTGGCCTTGACCATCCGCAACTGCAGACCCTGATGTACCTGATGCTGTCAGTGGCCGGACACCTGACGATCTTCCTCACCCGCACCCGCGGCCCGTTCTGGTCCATCCGCCCCGCACGCATCCTGTGGGTGGCAGTCCTGGGCACCCAGATTCTGGCAACGTTCATTGCGGTCTACGGACTGTTCATGACTCCCCTGGGCTGGGGATGGGCCTTGTTCGTCTGGGGATACGCGCTGATCTGGTTCCTCATCAGTGACCGCGCCAAACTCCTCGCCTACCGGATCCTCGACCCAGTCTCGCCATCCCGTTAGCGGAACGGCAACCGGCGATCAGAGACCGGCCCTCGGTTGCTGAGCCCTATGTCGTCGGAAGCGGAATCCCCGGGCGGGTCGAAGGTTTGCGGTCTCGAGGTGGAACCCTGAGGGGCCTGCTCGCCGTTTGCCCCGCCCGCATTATTTCCCGGGACAGGGGCGCTCTACGACACTCCGACTACGACCTCTCGATCGTTCTCTCCCCAGTTGACGGGGGGAAGCGCGCTGGCTGGGGGAGCCGACTGAGCGGCGCTTTGGTGGATCGGCAGCAGGCCTTGGGACTTGCGATCCTGGGCCGCGACTTTGAGGACGGTTAGGCCGGATGGCCGCCTAACCTTGACTCGGAGAGCTCGAAGGCGTGTGCCGCCCGTTCGACCCGTGCGACACAGCAGCCCATTTGCTAACGGATTTGCTAACAACGGGTCGGGATCGCGGGGGATGGCATTGGGTGAATCGGACTGTCCGACAAGCCAATTGAGCACGGGGCGGACGTCGCAAGACGTTCTTGGACGGCTTCCGTACTTCTTGTAAACAGGGGGTTGGGGGTTCGAGTCCCCCCGTCGGCTCTGATGTCTCCGTGTTTGCGCAGGTCAGTGCCCTGTTCGGTGTTCCCGGAGGGCGGCTCGGACCTGCTTCTTATGTCCGTGGGCGCATAGTGGACGCATTTGGGCGCATCG
>PKWT01000173.1 GCA_003132125.1 Micrococcales bacterium
AGGCCTTCGGGCATGAAAACCCTTGCAAACAAAGCAGATTCACTACATTCATCCGGGTTCGTCTTCGATCCGCCCAATACGGCGACAGGCCCCAAGACGTGGGCGACAGATTGGGTGCCTTTGGTCCCTAGCGGAGAAGCGAGAGCCCCGGTGACGTTGTTGGTGACACCTACGAGGAGGCGCGCAATGACACCCGCAGCGATCCGGACCCTGGGACTCACCAAGCACTTCGGGCACGTCATCGCCCTCGACGCGCTCGACCTAGAGGTCTCCCCCGGCGAGGTCTTCGGCTTCCTCGGCCCCAACGGGGCCGGCAAGTCCACCACCATCCGCCTGCTTCTCGGGCTCCTCCGACCCACCGCGGGTCAAGCCTGGCTGGCCGGTGTCCCCGTCTCCGACGTGGAGCACGCCCACCGATCGGTGGGATACGTGCCGGGCGACGTGTCCTTGTGGCCGCAGCTCACCGGTGCCGAGACCCTCGAGCTGTTTGGCAACCTGTCGGGCGGGGTCGACGTCGCGTTCCGCGACGAGCTCCTCGAACGCTTCGACCTCGATCCGAGCCAGCGAGCCCGGTCGTACTCCAAAGGCAACCGGCAGAAGATCGCGCTCGTCGCCGCGTTCATGACCCGGCCCGACATCCTCCTGCTCGACGAGCCGACGGTGGGACTTGACCCGCTCATGGAGGCGGAGTTCCAGTCGCTGGCGAGGGAGGCAGCAGAACGCGGGCAGACGGTGTTCCTCTCGTCACACCTGCTTGACGAGGTCGAGGACGTTTGCCACTGCGTTGCCATCCTGCGCTCCGGTGTCCTCGTGGAGGTTGCGGCTCTCGAAGATCTGCGACGGCTCACCACGACCATCTTCGAGGCGACCCTCTCGGGTCCCGTCCCGGTGTTCACCGACCTCCCCGAGGTGGTCGGTGTCGAGCCGATGGATGGCGGGGTACGGGTGACGGTGAGCGGGGTTCCGGGCGAAGTCCTTACCCGGTTGACCGCCGCGGGTATCACGCGGCTGCACAGTCAGGCTCCGACCCTCGAGCAGATCTTCCTCACCTACTACAAGACGAGCGCGTCCCAGCGCGAGGCCGTCGCTGCCGCGCACGGCCAGTCCGGGATGGCGGGCCGTCAAGGCGGTGGGTCATGACCAGCGCCACGCATCACGGCGCGCACGAGCTCGCGCGCAGGCCGAGCCGCCAGGCTCGACGTGCCAGGACCGCGTCGCCCGCTCGACACCTCGCACCGCGGATCGCGCAGGGTGCCCACCCGCGCCGCACCGTTTTCACGCTGTACGTCCGTCTGACCCGACGCGGTGCGCTGCTGATGGCGGCATCAGTTGCCGTGTACCTGGGGGTCGAAGTCGCCAGCTACAGTGCCGCCTACCCCACCGGGGTGTCACCGACGCAGTTCGCGATGTTCCTGGACAACCCGGCCGTGCGCATGATGCAGGGCGTGCCGAACGGCCTCGAGAGCGCCGGCGGGTTCACCGTGTGGGACGGCGGCTGGATCATCCAGCTCCTGGTGGCGGTGTGGGCACTGCTCACGACCAGTCGGATCCTGCGGGGCGAGGAGGACGTCGAGCGTACCGACCTCGTTCTGGCCGGGCCGGTCCGCGCCACGCACGCCACGGCTCTGTCGCTGGTGGTTCTGGCGGCGGCGGCTTTGCTGATCGGCGTCGCGGCGACGGTGACGATGCTTGCATCTGGCACCGGGCTGCGGGGTTCGGCGTTGCTCGGGCTCGGACTCGCAGGCGTCACCGCGACCTTCGCATCCGTCGCGGCCGTGACCAGCCAGCTCGTCAACGTACGACGCCGCGCCGCCGCGCTCGCCGCGGGAGTCCTGGGCGTCGCCTACGTACTTCGTATGGTCGGCAACAGCACCGACCCCCGCTCGTGGGTGCGCTGGACCACCCCTCTGGGCTGGATGGACGAGCTCAAGCCCTACGGCCAAGCCGACCCGCGCGCACTCCTGCCGATGCTCATCGTTCCAGTCCTGCTGGCTGCTCTCGCCGTCACACTGCGGGCGCGGCGCGACATCGGCGGCGCGCTTCTCGCGACGGAGGCGGGCCGTGAGCCCCACCTGCGTCGGCTGGGAAGCCCGATCGCGTTCGCCTGGCGCAGCAACCGCGCCGTCCTCCTGGGCTGGATCCTCGGTCTCGGCGCATATGCGGCAGTCATGGGCGCACTCATCAGCACCATGATCGACTGGCTGGCACAGGACCAGAGCTATCAGAAGCTCATGGCCGACCTCGGTCTCGACCAGGCGCTGACGACCCTGGGTTTCCTTGCCATGATCGGCGCCATGATGGGCGTCGCCGTTGCCCTCCAGGTCGCTTGGCGGATGGGTGCCGCCCGGGGCGAGGAAGAATCTGGTCGAGTCGAAGCCATCCTCGCGCGACCCGTGTCCCGACTGCGCTGGCTCGGCGGTCACGCACTGCTGTCGTTCCTGGGCGGTGCCCTCCTCCTCGTCGCGACTGGAACGGCCCTCTGGCTCGGGGTCGCTTCATCCGGATCGGACGAGATCACCTGGGACAACGCGATGCGCTCGGTGCTCAACGCTCTGCCCGTGGTGCTGCTCATCGGTGGACTCGCCGTCCTCACGTTCGGGCTTTTCCCACGGCTCACCGTCGCCGTCCCGGTGACCGTGACTGTGGTCGGCTACCTCGTGACGCTGCTGGGCCCGGCGCTGTCGTGGCCCGACTGGGTGCTCAACCTGTCACCGTTCACTCACCTCGCCTTGGTGCCGGCGGAGCCGTGGGGAGCCACTGCGGGGATCATCATGACGTGCCTCGGGCTGCTGCTCCTCGGCGTGGGCCTCCTCGGGTTCCAGCGGCGAGACGTCGTCGGCAGCTGACGGGGCCGACGACGCCATCCCTGGCGTACTTAGCGGTGCCTGGTTGTCAGTCGATCCGGTCGGCTGCGACGACGCCCCTCCTCACGGCGTCGATGGCACGCCTCGCCGTCACGGACAGGGTCGGCTCGGCAGCCGCATCACCGATCTGGCCGAGCAGGTCGATGACCTGCTTGCAGTGGCGGACGAAGTCGCCCGCGGCGATCTCGCTGTCGCGGAGGACCACCTCCAGTCGCTGGCCACTGGCCCATCGGTGCAGCATCCAGGCCATGCCCGCGTCCGGAGCGCCGGTCGTCGGCAACGCGTGCGCGCGCTCGCGGTCCTCGAGCTGGCTCCACCGTCGGACCATCAGGTCGTACGCCTCACCGACATCGTCGTTGGGCATCCGGGGCGAGATCTCAGCATCGCTGCCCCGCGGCTCGTAGAGCAGCGTCGAGACGATCGCAGCCAGACTCGGAGCGTCGAGGCGCTTCCAGACTCCATGGCGCAGGCACTCGGCCGCCAGCAGGTCCTTCTCGGTGTAGAGCCGCTTCAGCGTGTCACCTTGCGAGGTCACCGCGACACCTCCCTCGGTGAGATACCCCAGCTCGACCAGGAGCTCGCAGATGCGGTCGAAGGTCCGGGCCACGGTGTTCGTTCGGCCCTCGACGGTGCGCGCAACCGCGTCGGTCTCTCGGCGCAGCCGCCACCACCGCTCGGCCCAGCGTGCGTGGTCCTCGCGCTCTGGACACGCGTGGCAGGGGTGCGCACGCATCTGACGACGCAGCTGGGCGACCCGCTCGACCTCCTGCGAAACCCCCGATTCCTTCTTTCGTTCTGGTGGCTGGTCGTGGGGCACTTTGACTCGCACCGTTGCCGCAAGATCCTTGCGGGACTTGGCGTTGCGTGCGTTGAAGTGCTTGGGGACGCTGAGGTTCATGACGGGTTCCACAGGGGTGGGAACGTCCATCAGGGTGAGTCGACGAACCTGCGCGTCGGAGGTCAGGACCGTCGGAGACGCGCTCTCCTTCTTGCCACCCTTGTTGCCCTGGATGACGATCGCGAAGCCAGATCGGCGGCCAACCGGGATCTTGATGACGTCCCCGGGCCGGAGCTTCTCAAGGCTGACTGCCGCCTCTGCCCTTCGACTCGCCGACCGCGCCTTTGCGGCATCCTTCTCGACGTCGCGAATCTCGTTGCGCAGCGCGGCATAGGCGGTGAAGTCTCCCAGGTGACAAGTCATCGACTCTGCATAGCCGGCGAGCGCTTCCTCATTGCGTTTGACGGTCACCGCCATTCCGACGACTGCGCGGTCAGCCTGGAACTGCGCGAACGACGTCTCAAGGATGTCGCGAGAAGTCTCGCGGCCCACCTGTCCGACGAGGTTGACCGCCATGTTGTAGGTCGGGTGAAAGCTGGACCGCAGCGGATAGGTGCGCGTGGATGCCAGTCCGCCAACCGCAAGGGGGTCGAGGCCCCGGTTGTACAGCACGACAGCGTGGCCCTCGATGTCGATGCCGCGACGTCCGGCGCGCCCGGTCAGCTGGGTGTACTCGGCCGGTGTGATGTCCGCGTGAGTCTCACCGTTGAACTTCACCAGCCGCTCCAGGACCACGGACCGAGCCGGCATATTGATGCCCAGGGCAAGGGTCTCGGTCGCGAACACGGCGCGGATACGGCCCGCGGTGAAGAGCTCCTCGACGATCTCCCGGAAGGTCGGCAGCATTCCCGCGTGGTGGGCGGCGAACCCGCGGGTGAGACCCTCGACGAACTCCCAGTAGCCGAGCACCCCCAGGTCCTCGTCCGCCAGGCCCTGGATGCGCTCCTCGACCGTGCGTCGGATCCGGTCGCCTTCAGACTGCGGTATGAGTCGCATGCCGTTGGACAGCAGCTGACTCACTGCTGAGGTGCAGCCAATGCGGCTGAAGATGAACGTGATTGCCGGCAGCAGCCCGTCTCGGTCCAGGCGCGAGATGACCTCTGAACGGCTCGGGCCTCCGCCGAACCGGCCACCCTGGGGTCCGCGGTCACGCCCCCCANNGGGCGCGTCCGAAACCGTCGTGGCCGCCAGACCGGTCACCACCGCGGATCCGCTGGAGCAGATCGGGGTTTACCTGGGTCGCGTCCCAGACCTCCTTGCCCACCTCGGTCCCGTCCGCGAAGAGGTCATACATGTCCTGTCCGACCATCATGTGCTGCGACAACGGCACGGGCCGGTGTTCCTCGACGATCACCTCGGTATTGCCGCGAACCTCGCCCAGCCAGGCGCCGAACTCCTCGGCGTTGCTCACCGTCGCCGACAGCGAGACCACCTGCACGTCCTCGGGCAGGTGGATGATGACCTCCTCCCAGACCGCCCCGCGCAGCCGATCGGCAAGGTAGTGGACCTCGTCCATGACCACGAAGCCGAGCCCGCGCAAGGTGGCGGACCCGGCATACATCATGTTGCGCAGCACCTCGGTGGTCATCACGACAACCGGTGCTTCACCGTTGATCGAGGAGTCACCGGTGAGCAGACCAACCTTGTCGACGCCGTGACGGCGGACGAGATCGGCATACTTCTGGTTCGACAGCGCCTTGATCGGTGTGGTGTAGAAAGCCTTGCGCCCGGTGGCCAGCGCCATGAACACCGCGAACTCCCCCACGATGGTCTTGCCTGCGCCGGTGGGCGCGGCCAACAGGACGCCCTGGCCAACGGCAACGGCCTGGCAGGCCCGCAGCTGGAAGTCGTCGAGCGGGAACTCGTAGCTCTTGGCAAACGCGTCGATATGAGGTTGCGCTTTGATCTGGGTCCGTGCGGCACGCGCAGAGGTGGCCATGGCGCTCAGGCTACGTCAGGTGTTGCGGACCAGGACGTTCAGCGCGCCGGGCACGATATGGGCGCTCATGGGAAGCGGCGCGAAACGTTCGCCGTCGGCATAGCTGACGATGCCGGAGGCCTCGAGCCGGACCTCCTTGCCGCGCAGGATCTCCACGGCAGGGTGCCCGACGTGCTTGCCGCTGAACACCTTGGGGAACACCTTGAGGAACTCGAGGGTCGAGATCTGGTGGACGATGAGGATGTCGAACATGCCGTCGTCGAAGCTGGCATCGGGGCACACCAGCATGCCGCCGCCGTATGACGGGCCGTTGCCCACCGCGACCAGCATCGCCTCGGTGCTGTGGCGGAC
>PKWT01000006.1 GCA_003132125.1 Micrococcales bacterium
CGAACGAGGAGCCGGTCGACGCTGAGTCATGACTTCCGACCATTGCGACACCTGCCCGCATTTTGCTGCGCACTCGCTGGGCTTAGAGCCCAACTTCGTCCACAAAGGCGAGGTACAGGGCTCCTGTCACATCAACCCTCCCACGCCCGACCCAAGCCCCGACGCAGGTTCGACCTGGGCGATGTGGCCCACGATGATAGACGCCCGCAGTCACTGGTGCTCGAGGCACCCTCGCCGGTCACAGGAGTGGCGCGACGCCGGGTTGCCGTCATGACCACCATCCCCTGCCCCGCCTGCGCAGGCGACGGGCGTATCCCCGACAAGACGGGTGGCGGCCATCACGGCCGCTGCCCAGAGTGCCTCGGGACGGGCGTTGAGATCGTGGTGAACGCGGCCCCCCGATACCTCATACACGTTGACGACCAGACGAGCATCTCCCGCGTCGACAAGGAAACCGCCTGCTACTGGTGGGAACTCATGGAGGGCTCTAGCGGAAAGCCGTACTGGAGCCGGGGGAAAAAGCGCTACGACGACGTCATTTTCGGCACCTTCGACGAGGCGAAAGCGGAGCTGATACGGCTGCTGTTGTGGAGATTGGGCCGGACTCGCGCCATGACGGAACCCGGCTTCATAGGCGCCCGAGACTATCTGGTCCGAGAGAGGCTCCGATGAAGCCAGTCCCGGTCGACCTCATCTCCTACGCGCGGATCCCCAAGCGCGAGCGCATCTGCGATGACGACGTTCCTCAGTACCGCCTCTACATTCGCGGCGTGCCGGGCGGCCTGGGTGCCGGCTACACCGACATCGTGGTCGTCAGGATCTCGGAGGGCTGGTACCTCATCGACCGCAAGCGCGGCGGCTCCGTCGTTCACCACTGGGACGAACGGGGCTTCAGCCCCGTCGTCTACCACAAGACGCGCGCAGCTGCGGCGGCCGAGATGCACCTGGCGGCGGACTTCATCCCGGGCAACGTGCGCGAGTACCTCGCGGGCGTGACACCATGAGCGGCGGCCCCTACTGGGACGAGGCGTGGAACCCCGTCACGGGGTGCACGCCCGCGTCAGTCGGGTGTGGGCACTGCTGGGCAGCGGGCATGGCCCATCGCTTCGGTCGTGACTTCACGCCGACCTTTCATGAGGACCGACTGAACCCGAAGTTCCTGCGCTCACGCAAGGGCAAGACGATCTTCGTCGGCAACGCCGGCGACCTCTTTCACAACGACATCACCGGAGACCAGATCGCTCAGGTCTACGGCGTCTTCGACCAAGACGGTGCCCAGGGCCACCGCTTCCTTCTGCTCACCAAGCGCGTCGAGCGCCTGGTCGCCGTCGAGCACTGGCTTGGCTGGGACGAAGATGCGCCGCCGATTGGCTGGTGGCCACTGCGCGACGTCTGGCGCGGCGTGTCGATCTGCGACGACAGCGAGAGCTGGAAGGCGCACCATCTGATGGCCCAGCTGCCCGGCGTGCCTCACTGGCTCTCGCTGGAGCCGCTGCTGGGGCCGCTGCCGAGTCTTGACCTGACCGGCATCGAGTGGGTCGTGCTGGGCGGAGAGAACGGACCAGGCGCGCGGCCGATGCCGCCTCAGGCAGCGATCGCCGTCTGGCAGTCCTGCAAGACCAAGCACGTGCCGTTCTTCTTCAAGGGCTGGGGGAGCGGCTGCCGGTCTGAGCAATTCAGCAACGACAACGCCGAGTGGGATGCGATCCTGGCCATGTCGGCGAGCCAAGGACTGCCGGCGGTGGTGTCATGACCCCCGCCGCCCGCACGCCCTACCAGGACACCTCGGTCCCCGTCGAGCGCTCCAAGGAGTCGGTACGTCAGATGCTCAGGGCGGCTGGCGCTCGAGGCGTGCAACTCACGGAGGCGTGGGATGAAGACGGCGGCACGACCGAGTGCCACGTGCGCTTCGCCTGGCCGGTCGGAGAGGACTTCGGCGCCATCCAGCAGGTGCGCCTCACGGTGAAGCCGCTGCCGCCGGAAGAGGGCGCGCGGTCAGCATGGAAGGTCAGCCCTGAGCAGCGCGAGCGGCAGGCGTGGCGCGCGCTGGCGTGGTACCTGAAGGCCATGCTGGACGCCGCTACGTTCGGCCTGCTGAAGTTCGAGGACGTGTTCCTGAGCTTCTTCGAGACCGACAACGGCGCCACGATCGGCGAGCGCATCATCCCGCAGCTCGAGCAGGGCCGGCTGGCGCTTCCGGCGGTGTCCTCATGATCACTGTCCTCGCCTACCTCGTCATCATGGCCGGCTGCGTCTTTGCTGGAGTCGTCCTCATGGGGTTCATCGCACAGGCCGGCCGCAACGAGCTCGAAGCCCGCTACTTGGCCATGTTGCACCGCGCCTGGTGGTCGACCGACTGCCAGGTGGCGCTCGGCATGGAGTTCGAGGAGTGGGTGGCGCATCTGGAGCGAGCGGTCGACGCGGAGAGGCGGGCGTCGTGATCCTCTTCAAGATCGAGCACGGCGCGGCCATCCTTGACGGCCGCAAGACACAAACAAGACGCCTTGGTAAGAAGCGCTGGAACGTCGGTGCCGTCCACCAGTGCCGCACGCGGATGCTCGACCCAGTCAGCACCTTCGCCCGTGTCGAGATCGTCGACGTGCGCACGGAGTGGCTGTGGGACATCTCACACGACGACGCGGTGGCCGAGGGCTACACGGGCATCGGCACCTACCTGACGGCCTTCTACGCCATCAACAAGATGGCGACGGACGCCAACCCGCTGGTGTGGGTCGTTTCCTTCGCCTTAGTTGAGGAGGCGGCATGACCAATCGGACGTGCCAGCACTGCGGTCAGCCGATCCTTGATGGTATCGCCGACCGCATCGCAGGGCTCTCTCGCTGGGTAGACGAGGCCAATGCCGACCGCGATCCCGAGGCGAGGACGTGGGGACGCGTGTCGAAGGTCGCCGAAGAGTGCGGCGAGGCGATAGCGGCGCTCATTGCAGTAACGGGCCAGAACCCGCGCAAAGGGCCACACGGCTTCTTTGGAGACGTGTCTCGCGAACTGCTCGACGTGGCCGTGACCGCCCTCGCTGCCTACGAACACCTTGACGATAACCGCGGCGAGTGCATGAACGCCCTCGCACAGCATGTCAAGTTCCTGGACGCCCGAAGGCAGCCATGAGCGCCTCCGAGCCCACCGGCAACGTGGTGATCGCTGAGGCCTACGATCCGATCGACGGCACGATGCACGGCTGGTACGCGGCGTTCATGTACGAGACCGACGTGCGCCTCGTGAAGAGGGGTAGCGGCATGCTCCACTGCCAAGAGACCATCATCATGCCGAACGCCGCCTTCTGGACGCTCGTGGCCAAGCTCGAGGCGGCCGGGTGCCGGGCCGGCGAAGGGAGGCCGGCGCCTATGGCTCCATGACGGTCACTCTCGACGAACTCCTCACCCGCCTCGAGGCCGTCAAGAAGGCCGGCAACGGCTACGTGGCGCGCTGCCCGGCCCACGATGACCGCTCGCCTTCCCTGACGGTCGGAGAGGGCACCGACGGGCGCATTCTGATGCACTGTCAGGCCGGCTGCGAGACGCCGGCGATCTGCGCCCGACTCAACATCACGATGGCCGACCTGATGCCCGAGAAGCCCTCGGGCAACGGCTCAGGGAAGCTCGACATCATCGCCACCTACGACTACTCAGACGAGCACGGAAAGCTGCTCTACCAGGTCTGCCGCCTCTCGCCGAAGTCGTTTCGTCAGCGTCGACCACAGGGTGAGGGTTGGACCTGGAAGCTCGGCGATGTGACCCGCGTGCTGTACCGGCTGCGAGAGGTGCTCGACCAGGCCGATCGCGGCGGTGTCGTCTACGTCGTCGAGGGCGAGAAGGACGTCGCAGCTGTCGAACAGGCGGGCGGGGTGGCGACCTGCAACTCAGGCGGCGCCGGCAAGTGGCGCGACGAATACTCGCAGGCGCTCAAGGGCGCCCAGGTCATCATCGTCGCCGACAACGACGAGCCGGGGCGCAAGCACGCCGCCCAGGTGGCGGCCTCGCTGAACGGTGTGGCGACGTCGGTGTCGATCGTCAAGGCGGCCGTCGGCAAGGACGTCGCCGACCATCTCGGCGCCGGCAAGACGCTGGCCGAGCTCGTCGGCGATACCGCCGATGCCGGCCCCTTCGTCGACTGGCCGTCCTTCTGGGACGAAGACTTCAAAGAAGCCGACTGGCTCTACCCCGACGTGCTAGCCCGTGGGCGCGGTCATGCGATGTACGCCGCTCACAAGGAAGGCAAGAGCCTGTTCTGCCTGTCGCTGGCCGCCGAGATGGCCTGCGGCAGCGAGGCCGTCGTGTGCGTCTACCTGGACTACGAGATGACGCCGGCCGACCTGCACGAGCGCCTCTCGGACATGGGGTACGGGCCCGAGGTCGATCTGTCACGTCTGCGCTATGCCCTGCTGCCGACGCTGGCGCCGCTCGACACCGCAGCCGGCGGCGAAGAGCTCGAGGCTCTTCTCGATGTGGTAGCGACCGACTTCCCGGACCACCACGTCGCGCTCTTCATCGACACCACGGGCCGGGCCGTCACCGGCAAGGAAGACGAGGCCGACACGATCAGAGCCTTCTACAACCTGACCGGCATACGTCTCAAGCGCCGTGGCGTCACCTGGGTCCGCCTCGACCACGAGGGCAAGGACGTCACTCGCGGTCAGCGTGGTACCTCCGCCAAAGGAGACGACGTCGATCTCATCTGGCGACTGACGAAAAGCCAGTCGGGAGTGGTCCTGCACCGCGACGCCAGCCGCATGCCATGGGTCCCAGAACGCGCCGTGTTCGACCAGAGAAGCGACCCGCTCACCTATGTGCGATCGAGCAACGACTGGCCGATCGGCACCGGAGAGCTGGCCAACATCCTGGACCGCCTGAAGGTACCGGACAGCGCCACCGTGAAGGCCGCCAGGGCGGCTCTGAAGAGCATCGACGAGAGCCGGCGCACGGAGCTGGTGGCGGCCGCTTTGCGGTGGAGAAAATCGCGCGCCGGCCAGGACGACTCAGGCTCGGGAAACGTTTCGGGAAACGCCGGGAAACGTCAAGAGGCGTTTCCGGGAAACGACGCAGAGGAGTTCGGGTTTTGAGCCTGGGAAACGCGTGGGAAACGCCCGGAAACGTCAACCGCGGCAAGATGGGTCAGGGGTTCCCCCCTTTAGGGGGGACCCTGCCCAGCCGTTCTGAGGCCGTGATCTTTGACCGCAATTCGCTTCGAATCCCGACCTCGCGGCGGGGGTGCCGCGATCTGGCCGGGCGACTCACAAGAGGCGGCGCGCTATGCGTCGCGAGGAGGGACCATGCCTGACGACACACACACCATCGACTCGGACGCGGCACGCGTCGCGGCACACCTGCCCATGCACCTGCCCGGCGACCTCGCGGAGCGCTGCCCGCTGTGCGCCTTCCTGCGGATCCTGGCGATCGCTCGCGAGGCGGAGGGCTGGAAGTTCGCGGCGACCCACACGCTGGGCATCGGCGGCGACGGACCGATGGAGCGGGACGCGACGGAGGTCGAGGAGATGCTGCGGTTCGCGGCGCATGGCGGGAAGGGTGGGGCGTGATGACTGAGGCGACCTGTGTGACCTGTCTGCACTGGTATCACATGCCGGGCACGATGGAGCCACCGATCGGCTACTGCCATCGAATGCCACCACGGCCGCGCCGCCACGGTGATCGCGAGTTTCCGCAAACCGATGCCACCGACTGGTGTGGCGAGCACCCGGCGCGCAAAGCCGCGCCGGTGCCGATCTTCGGTAGCGCAGTCGAGGACGCGCTGCGGGCCGAATGTGGCATGCTGGACGACAAGGTCCACCGCATCAGGAGTGAGCTGGGCCACGCCGAGGATCGTGTCACCGATCTCGGCAAAGCCTGCGAGCGCTACTCTGCAGAGAAGATCAAGGCTCGTCAGGAAGTCAGAGCAGCAGCCGGCCTGCTCTTCCGGGTCGTACACGATCCCAACACTGATCACCCTGAAAAAGAGCGTGAGTGGTTCGACGAGTACCGTGAATGGCGCCTGCGCAACGGCTTCGAGATCCGGCTGTGAACACCGACACCAGCCGCACCCGCCAGGTCGCCGACGGCCAGCTCGCCGCCAACGAGTTCGAGGTCTACGAGGAAGCCATGAGAGACGCCTGCCAGGCGAAGATCGAAGACGACGAGATCGAGCTGCGCGACGAGCACGTGCGCGACGCCACGGCTCGCCTCGAGGCGCTCGTGCCACCAGAGGCGCGCCGGCCGCCTGTCTCGCCGGGGCTCATCCGGCAGCGCATGGCCAATGTGCACCGGGGGCGGCGATGAGCAACGAGCCGGGAGCCGGATACATTTCGCCGATCGCAGTCCTGTGGCGGCGGTTGCGCGAGTCGTGGGACCCGGCGCCAGTGCACATCACGGTGAAGCTCGAGGTCCCACACGTCGACGCCGCTCTTGACCAGTTCATCGAGGGCTATCGTCAAGCCGAGGCAGACGAATGACCGCCCGCCTGACAATCGCCGAGTTCCGCCGCCGCAACGCCATCGAAGACGAGGCGGGAGTCATCCAGGTCTGCCGCGAGGTCGCCCACCGCGCCGGCGTCGTGCTCGAGGAGGTCGGCCAGCGGAAAGCCAAAGGAAGCGGCACGACGAGGGGCTTCCCGGACCTGGCGCTGTCATGCGCCGGCTGGTGGGTGCCGCTCGAAGGCAAGTTCAAGGCCGAGGTCTCTGAGCTCCAGTACCTGCTCGCTGTCTGGAAGCGCGAGAACGGCGTCGACACGGCGCGCATCACGAGCGGGCAGGACCTGGCGGATGTGATCGGGTTCTGTCGGCGGCATCCGCGCGAGCGTCTGCTGCTGCCGCACTCGCTGGTCGACTACGTCGAAGGGAAGCGGCGGTGACGCGCGTCTGTCGCGACCAGGACTGCGGCACGATCCTGCGGTCCGACAACGACACCGGCTACTGCTCACTGCACGAGCGCCCGGCAGCCGTCGAGGCCATCGTCTGCTACCTCGAGGGCGAAGAGCTTGCCTGTGTGGTCGCCGGGCTGTTGCTCGTCCACCGCGGCCTGCGCCCGGGGGAGCCGGTCATCCTTCAAAGCGAGCTGCGTCGGCTAGGCATCGAGGCGACCACTGAGCAGATCCACAACGCCACCCGCGGCCTGCCTCGTCGCGGGCTGGCGCTCTTCACCAAGGAGCGCGAGGCCGGCTACACTCTGCGGGAGTGGCTTACGCCGGGCCAGGCGATGATGCGGGCAGCGCGGCAGAATGATGAGGACCGCAAGCTGTTGCCGACTGTTGCCGAAGCCGACCATAAAGACGGACAGACAGACGGACAGGAATGACGGCCAGTCAGTCGTTTCCCCTGCAAACGACGATACTCTTGGGGACATTCTGTAGGACGTAGTAGGCGTCACTTCGGCCTGTCACGCCGGAGGTCGCGAGTTCGAGTCTCGTCGCTCCCGCCACGTAGTTGCAGGGCTTTTCTGTCCGCCGTCACCCCTCCCTCAAGGCCATCTGTTGCCGAGCGTTGCCATAGCCCACGGCAGTACGTAGACTCAGCGACACGGACGGACCGAGCAAAGGGGGCTCTGGTGGGCATCCGCAAGCGTGGCTCGCGGTGGCTGGTCACCGTCGAGTGCGGCCTTGGCACAGATGGCATCCGGCGCCGGCGCTGTGTCACCTGCGCCACAGAGGACGATGCCAAGCGCACCCTGGCCAAGCTCTCCAACGACGTCTACTCGGGCGCCTACGTCGACGTCTCCGACATGCGCGTCGCGGCCTTCCTGGAGCGCTGGCTTGAGTACGTCGAGTCGCGTGTCGTGCCGGCTACGCATCGCCGCTACAAGGGCATGGTGGCCACGCACATCACGCCGAAGATCGGCGGCGTCGTGCTGGCCAAGCTCTCCCCCTTGCACGTCACGCGCCTTGAGGCCGAGCAGCTCGACAGCGGCCTGTCGTCGACAACGGTGCGCAAGCACCACTGGCTGCTGAAGGCAGCGCTCGACCAGGCCGTCGCCTGGCGCCTGATCGCGGTCAACCCCATGACCGGCATCACCGCGGTGGCCGAACGTCGTCCCGAGATCCGCACGCTCGACGCCACCGGCCAGGCACGCTTGCTCGACACGGCCGCTGGCAGCCGCATGCACGCGCCGATCGCGCTGGCGCTGGGTACCGGCCTACGCCGCGGCGAGCTGCTCGCTCTACGCTGGTCGGACGTCGACCTGGCGGCTGGCCGGCTGGCAGTGCGGCGCGCGATGCGCTTCGCCGCCGACCGCAGCTGCGAGTTCGGGCCCTGCAAGACGGAGCGCAGCCGACGAGTGGTCTCGCTGCCCCCGTCGCTGTCGGGACTGCTCGTCTCCCACCACACCGAGCAGGCATCGAAGCGAGCGCTCGCCGGCGCCGGCTGGACAGACGGTGACCTGGTCTTCTGCGGGGCCCAGGGCGCGCCTTGGCTGATCGACTCGTTTGCGACCGCATGGAAGCGTCTGCGCGCCAAGGCGGCCGCAGC
The DNA here is from genome assembly GCA_003132125.1 of Micrococcales bacterium. GTDB lineage: Bacteria > Actinomycetota > Actinomycetes > Actinomycetales > Dermatophilaceae > UBA4719. The sequence goes on from PKWT01000006.1 coordinate 8,468, forward strand.
TGCAGGTGCGCAGGCCAGCAAGGAAGCGCTCGAGCTGCATGCCACTGAAGAGCAGGCGACCCAGGCCGCAAAGGCCGCCGCCGCGCCACTGCTCGCCTGTCGCTTCCATGATCTGCGGCACACTCACGCCACCGAGCTGATGCGTGCCGGCATCCACGCCAAGGTGGTCTCCGAGCGCCTCGGACACAGCTCGGTTAGGGTCACCCTAGACCGCTACAGCCACGTGACGGTTGACATGCAAGACACGGCTGCCGAGGCCACCGACGCCCTGCTGGCGCCGCTACTGCGCTTGGCTTAGACGTTCAGGGCTCCTCAGGGCGGAAAAAGTTTGGCGCGCACCATGGCGCCATGGACCCTGCTGAGAAGCCAAA
>PKWT01000027.1 GCA_003132125.1 Micrococcales bacterium
TGATGACGCTCATCTGAAACTCCCCAGACCTGCTCACTGAAAGTCCCCACCCGGGTGGCTCCGTCAACGCGCGGAGCCCCCTTGAGACTGACGGCATCTGACCGCTCATCAACTCAAGGGGGCCCCTACCGTTCATGCTCACACGGGAGGACGACATCGACGTGCATGCACTGCGTCGCCAGGGTTGGACGATCTCCGCGATCGCCCGGCATCTGGATAAGGACCGCAGGACCATCAGGGCTTACCTCGCAGGACGCGAGGCCGGGGTCCGCGCACCTCGGAGCCTGCTGGACCTGTTCGAGGTGTTCGCGCCGTACTGCGCTCAGCGCCTGGCGGATGACCCGCACCTGTGGGCGAGCACCTTGTTCGACGAGCTCGGCGACCTGGGCTACGAGGGGTCTTATCCCACGATGACCCGCCAGCTGCGGGTCCGGGAGCTGCGCCCGTGGTGTGAGCCATGCCGGCCCGCGAAGGGCCGCCCGATCGCGGTGATCGACCACCCGCCCGGGCAGGAGACCCAGTGGGACTGGGTCGAGCTACCCGACCCGCCGCCGGGCTGGGGGTGGGGCAAGAACGCGCACCTGCTCGTCGGGGCACTGTCCCACTCGAGCCGCTGGCGCGGGGTGTTGTGTGAGTCCGAGGACCAGCCCCACCTGATCGACGGCCTGGACCGGATCACCCGCGCCCTGGGCGGGGTGAGCAAGGACTGGCGCTTTGACCGGATGTCTACCGTGGTCAGCCCGGGCACCGGCCGGGTCAGTGCCAGCTTCGCTGCCGTCGCCAAACATTACGGCGTCACTGTTCGGCCGTGCCCGCCTCGGCGGGGTAACCGTAAGGGTGTCGTGGAGAAGGCCAACCATGTTGCCGCGCAACGGTTCTGGCGGACCCTGCCCGACGACGCGACCGTCGAGTCTGCCCAAGTCGGCCTGGACCGGTGGTGCGGGCGCCACGGCGACGCCCGGGTCCGGTCCACTCCCGAAGGCAAGACCACCGTCGGCGCCCTCGCCGCTGCCGAGCCGCTGCGTACGGTCCCGGCGCCGTTCCCGGCGACGCTGAGCGTGGTTCGGACCGTCTCAGCCCAGGCGCTGGTGTCGTTCCGGGGGAACCGATACTCGGTGCCACCGGAGCTGACTGGGGCCCGGGTCGTGGTCACCGTGCGCCTGGGCGCCTCCATCCTGGACATCGCCACGACCCCTGGTGCGGCTACCGGCGCCCGCGGCGGGATCGTCCTGGCCCGCCACCGCATGGCCCCGACCGGGGCAGGGGTCATGGTCCGCGACCACGGCCACGTCCAGGCCCTGGAAGCGGCCGCGATGGCCGCCTCCACCTTCGCACCCCCGCACCGCGGCAAGGAGCGACGACCACCGAGCCCGGCCGCCCTGGAGTTGGCCGCACACCTACCCGGGGCAAGCCAGATACCCACCAAAGCGAGCACTGCGGCCGTGGTCGACCTGGGCGTCTACGCCGCCGCAGCCGCCGGACGCAACACCCTCCACCAACACCACCACCTATTCAAGGAGAAGTGAAAACCCTATGACGCCAACGAAGACCACCCCTGCTCCCGCAGCTCCGCCTGCTCCTGCCACGGCCGCCCAGGCCAGCCTCTACCAGCAGCTCCGCGCCCACCTGGCCACGTTGAAACTGGTTGACGCCGCCGAGCACCTGCCCGCCGTCCTGGACGAGGCCACCGCCGAGCACCTCTCGGTGACCGCGACCCTGGAACGGCTGCTCGCCATCGAGGTCAACGCCACGGCGGCCAGGCGCCTGGCCGGGCGGCTGCGGTTCGCGTGCCTACCCACCCCGGCCACCCTGGAGGACTTCGACTACGACGCCGCGTCCGGGGTCGACCCCCACCTGATCGCCGACCTGGCCACCGGCCACTACCTGGAATCCGCGACCAATGTTTTGATGATTGGCCCGCCGGGAGTCGGAAAAACGCACCTGGCTGTGGGGTTGGCCCGCAAGGCCGCCGAGTCCGGGTACCGCACCTATGTGACGACCGCCGCGGACCTGGCCGCCCGCTGCCACCGCGCCGCGATCGAGGGCCGCTGGGCCACCACCATGCGCTACTACGCCGGACCCACCTGCCTGGTGATCGACGAGCTTGGATACCTGGCGCTGCCCGCCGAAGCCGCCTCAGCCCTGTTCCAGGTCGTCTCCCAGCGCTACCTGAAGACCTCCATCATCGTGACCAGCAACCGCGGCGTCGGAGCCTGGGGCGAAATCCTGGGCGACAACACCGTCGCAGCCGCCCTCCTGGACCGGCTCCTACACCGATCCGTCGTGCTCAACCTCGACGGCGACTCCTACCGGCTACGCGACCACCACGCCCGCACCCAAACCCTGCGGGCGGCGGCCCACCATGGCTGAAACCCCGCAAGACGACGACAGCACGACGACACACCCGGCGGCGAACCCCGACGCGGGCCCCAGCTCGCTGCTGTGCCCGGTCTGCTGGACCCCGTTCACCAAAGTCGGACGCCAGCGCTACTGCACCGAGGCATGCCGTAAGACCGCGTGGACCCGCCGCCACGCCACCCCGGCCACCACAGCCGAACCCGTTGTCCCACAAGGGATCCGACGCCGTGACGTCACGATCTACGCCTGCCCAACCTGCGAAACCCGCTACCACGGCGAGCAATGGTGCCACGACTGCAACCAGCCCTGCACCCGCGTCGGCCTCGGCGGCCTGTGCCCCCACTGCTCCGAACCAGTGGCGATATCAGACCTCATCGACACCCTCACAACCAGCAACATCGGCTAACGTGCAACACCACCAGGGTGGGGACTTTCGATGAGCAACACTGGGGATTTTCGATAAGCGGCATCAGCGATCAACTCGATGACCTGATTCATCTGCAGATGGGCCCCGTTCGCCACACCATGACTTCCGTTCAGGCGGGCACTTTGGCAAGTGGCACGCTCGAAGTCCCTGCACCCGAGCCCGTCTTGATCGTCCACCCAACTCGGTTCCAGTACGCCGGAGATGCGGACCCCTCGGCGCCTGGAGGGATGTCGGCGATCTATCGGGAACTCGTCGCTGATGACCACCGCACCAGGCAGGTCGTCGGCGATGTTGTCGCTGCACTCGACCGAGGAAGGAACTGCCTGGTGCTAACCCAGTGGACATCTCATGTCGAGGCATTGGCCGAGGCGTTACGCGCTGAAGGTCGCGACCCCGTTGTCCTGCGCGGTGGTATGGGGGTCAAGGTCCGCGCAGCCGCGCTTGAGCGACTCGAGCCCAGCATCGGGGGCCCACCGCTCCTGGTGGTGGCGACAGGCCCGTACGTCGGTGAGGGGTTCGACTGCCCGGCCCTCGACACTTTGTTTCTGGCCGCCCCGATNNGTGCTCGCTTCCTCTCTGGCCAAACGCGCGCCCGGATACACCAGTCTCGGCTTCCCCGACCCCCGCCGGATGCAATGAAGGCTCTCGTCAACACGATGCAGCCTGGGACCGCGCGCGCCCGGGCAGATTGGGATCTGGTCCAATTCGTCGTGGGTCGGACTGGGTTCGAGGACCGCTGCGTACGGGTTTTGCGAGCACGGTGCGGAGCCAACGATTTGGCTCCGCACACTGAAAGGGCAGACGGGGTCGGGTCCGCTGGAGATCCGACTTGACGTTCGAAGCTGGTCAGTTGTCGTTCGCTTGCGATGTGTCGGGCTTTGAACGACATAACCGCCAAGTACGCCACGCTCCGAAACCGCGTTTCCGCTGCTCAAAGAGGTATCTTGATGTCAAGAGA
>PKWT01000265.1:0-1758 GCA_003132125.1 Micrococcales bacterium
TGGCGGGTGGTCACTTCGCAGCACCTTCTTCCAGGAGTGTGGTTTCCAACAACGTGGTGGCCGGGTTGTCATACCCGGGTGCGCGCTTGACCACGCCGTCCAGGCCCTTGCCGGCGTCGGCGGGACGTTTCATCAAGCCGAAGGTCCCATCCCCGATGGCGCGCAGGAGGGGCACGGACCCTGGCTCGCCCTTATCGTCAACGATCCGCTCCAACAGGTCGACCGCCTCGGAGAGAACCTGCCGGGCCCGGGTCTGGATGAACCCGTCGCGCGGTGGGTGGAAGTCCTCGCTCAGGTTGCCGGCTGCGTTGATGACATAGCGAACGTTCTGCAGGGCCAGGTCACGGTCGGACAGGAACGGCGTGACCACCGCCTCGGTCATCATGCCGACCAGCAGGATGTCCTGGCCGGTCATGGCCCCCGCCAAGTTGAAGAAGCCGTCCAGGAGGTAGCCACGGAAGACGTCGCCGGTCATGTGCTTGGTCGGCGGCATCCACTTCAACGGCGCGTTCGGGAACAGCTGGCGCGCCAGAAGTGCCTGTGCCAGCTCCATCCGGAACGAGTCGGGGATGTCCGGGTTGATCTCGAACGCGTGACCCAGGCCGAGCTGCCAGTCCTGCAGTCCCGCCTCCTTGGCGAAGTACTCGTTCATCAGCTGGCTGACAGTGACGGTATGGGCCGCATCGACCGCGTCCGCCGTGGTCAGGTAGTTGTCCTCGCCGGTGTTGATGATGATCCCGGCGCGGGCATGGATCTGACGCGAGAACCGTTGGTCCACGAAGGTCCTGATCGGGTTGATGTCGCGGAAGAGGATGCCGTACATCGAGTCGTTGAGCATCATGTCGAGCCGCTCGAGTCCCGCCATGGTCGCGATCTCCGGCATGCAAAGGCCGGACGCGTAGTTGACCAGGCGGATGTAACGCCCGAGCTCCTTGGAGACGTCGTCCAGCGCCGCCCGCATGAGCCGGAAGTTCTCCTGCGTGGCGTACGTGCCGGCATACCCCTCGCGGGTCGCCCCCTCGGGCACGAAGTCGAGCAGCGACTGCCCGGTCGACCGGATAACGGCGATGATGTCGGCGCCCTCGCGGGCCGCGGTCTGGGCCTGCGGGATGTCCTCGTAGATGTCACCGGTCGCCACGATCAGGTAGATCCACGGCCGCTGCTTCGGGTCACCGTGGCGCTTGATCAGACGGTCGCGAGTGGCACGGTTCTTGTCGATGTGAGCCATGCCGGGCTTGACCGAGCGCAGCGCGAGGCTCTTCGCCGCAGTGGCCCCGCGGCCCTCTGGAAGCCGGAACGACACCGAGCCCGCCGCGGACTTCTGGGCGAGCGTCAGCAGGTCGGGCGCTTCTCCGCGCCGCAACGCGTCGAATACCGGTGTGGTGACGCCGTGCTCGAGCCCGACCTCACCACGAACGGCGTCGACCAGGTGGTTGACCCACGGAACACCGTCATGGTCGGCACCGGACAGACCGGCGAGCCGCAGCACCGCGCGCTCGACCGACACGGTGGTGTGCGTTCGGGTCAGCTTGACCACCGGCGCACCCGCCTTGCGGGCCAACGCTCGTGCCTTGCGGATGACGATCGGGTCGAGCTCCAGCTTGGGCTTGGGCTTGGCAAGATTGCTCGGGGTCGCTGTGCTCATGACAGGGCTCCTTCACGGTCGAAGACAGTGCGACCGCGTATGACGGTCCGCAGGTTTGTGGGCAGCGCGGCCCCGGGCGACATGTCCGGCAGCCCGGTGGTGCCAGTCGGGGC
>PKWT01000265.1:1799-3774 GCA_003132125.1 Micrococcales bacterium
GCGAACGGCGTCACCGGAGTGTCCGAGCCGAAAGCCAGGGACATGCCTGCGGCGGCCATGGCGGCGAACGGGTTCATGCCCGTGACGCGGTCGCGGCCCAGCCGTGCGGCATACATGCCACGAAACCCGCCCCAGAAGGCGTCGAACGCCGGCTGGACCGAGGCGGTGACGCCAAGCTCGACCAGTGCCCTGATCCCAGCGGCGTCGACCATCTCAAGATGCTCCAGCCGATGCCGTGCTGCCACGACCTGAGCCGAGCCGATCAGCGCCGCCGCGGCCTGCATGCCTTCAACCACCGTGTCAACGCCGGCGTCGCCGATGACGTGGAACCCGGCCTGGATGCCGGCCAGAGTGCAGGCGGCGACATGGTCGCGGACCTGCTCGACGGTGAGATACGCGTTGCCGCAGTGGGCAGCGCCGTCACCGTCGCTCGGGCCATGGGTGTCGACATACGGCGCCCGGAGCGAAGCAGTCCGCGAGCCGATCGAACCGTCAATGTTGAGGTCGCCGGCCAGACCGCGGACCCCATGGCGTTCGGCCAGCGCGCGAGCCTGCGCCTCGTCCGCGACAAGCTCGGCCCAGTAACCGATGACCTGCGGCCCGTCACCACGATCACCGGCAGCAAGGACATCGGCAAGGTCCTCCGCAGACGAGAGGTAAGGTCCGGCGTTCTCGTGCACCAGCCCGATGCCGGCGGCTGCCGCAGCCTTGAGGGCGGAGCCGATGTCGGCCCGCCGGTCGGCCGGGCTGATGCTGTCACTGAAGGTGTCGCGCGCAGCGTGGTGGGCCTCACGCGTGACCAGCCCGCTGTCGTTCCAGCCCGGCAGGTTGCGAGCGCCGGAAGCGGCCGCCAGGGCCGACGAGATGACGGCTGAGTGACCATCGACCCGCGGTGAGTAGACCACTCCGCCGTAGGTCGCTCGGTCGAGCTCTTGAGCCGTCGGGGGGCGATGCTCAGGCCAGGCGTCCTCATCCCAGTTGGGGGCGTAGACCGGGCGTCCCTGGCGCTTGCGGGCCGCGTCTTCGATCCGGGCCAGAGCTTCCGCGGCCGAGCGGACATCGGTAAGCTCCACGCTGCGCAGCGCCATCCCGGTCGCCGACGTGTGGACATGGGCATCGACGAAGGTCGGGGCGACCAGGGCGCCATCCAGATCGACGACTGCGTCGACCCTGTCGGAGTGCCGCGCGGCTTCATCGTCCGAGCCGATCCAGGCGATCTGGCTGTTGACGACGAGCATCGCCGTGGCGCGGGAGTCGGCCGGACTATGGACGAACCCTCCGCGATACAGCGTGGTCGTCGTTGACCGGGGTGACTCGGACGACGTGGATTCGCTGCTCACAAAGCCGCCGCTCACAACGCCTCGGCCTGCTCGCGGTCCAGTCGGCCCTCGAACAGGCCCCGCACCGCAGAGTTGTTCCGCAGCAGCTTGAGGGCGTAGTCCGCGTGGCCGGGGACGTAGCCGTTGCCGACCAGCATCCGCACGTCGGCGGCCAAGCCTTCGGCCCCCAGGGCGGCAGCAGCGAAGTTCGTCGCCATCGAGAAGAAGATCACCGTGCCGCCCTGTGCTGTGGACAACAGGGCCGGTTGCTCGCAGCCCGGAACGTCCACGCACACCACGGTGATGTCGGCCGCGCCGCCGGCTGCCTCGACGGCGGAGGACAGACCCAGCGGCGAGCGAGCGTCCGCGATGACGACATGGTCGGCGAGCCCGGTGCCCTCCAGCATCAGCGCCTCCCGCTCGAACGGCACGACCGCGACACGACGTCCAGCGCCGGCGTCGGCGGCCGCGGCGAGGGACATCGACCCGGACTTGCCCGCACCGCCAAGGACCAGCACCGAAGGTGCCACACCCTTCGCGGCGTACTCGCGGACCAGCCGGGCCACGAGCGCGGGCGCGCCACAGACATCCATGACCATCAGGGCAAGCTCGGGATCAAGGTCGGTGGGCAGGACAGCCGCGATGGACCGGCCGAA
>PKWT01000287.1 GCA_003132125.1 Micrococcales bacterium
TTCGGCCGTCGGTCCAAGGTCGCCGCTCGTCGAAGATCTCAGCAACAGGTCCGCGGCCCAGGTGAAATGGCGTCCCTCGACCGGTGATGACGGGTCTGTGCCTGCCGGGGACGTCGCGCCGAGTTGCGGGATCCGCTATTCGTACGGTTTACTAACAAATATGCCTGCGCCCGAGATCCCCCGCTGATATCCCCTCTCCGCTTGAGGAGAGCGATGACCGTTCCCATGCCGGCGTCGCCACATTCGGTGCTCAGACCCCGTCGGACATGCTCTGCGCGGGTGGATCGACGCGACCGAAGATGCAGGTACGCCAGCACGATGAGAAGGGATGCGCTGTGAGGGCCGGGGTGGACATTGGCGGCACCAAGACGCTTGCGGTCATCATCGACTCGGACTGCCGACCGGTGCAGCAACTCCGCCTGCCTACCGGATTCGGTTCCGAGGCCTTGCTGGTAACCGCGGTGGAGGCAGTCAGCCGGGTCGCCACGCTTGCCGGAATCTCGATCGAAGATCTCGAATCGATCGGGATTGGGATTCCCGGCACAGTGGACAATGCTTCGGGCCGGGTGACGCACGCTGTCAACCTGGGCATCGATGATCTGGATCTCGGAACTGAACTGCACGACCGGCTCGGGCTGGTCGTGCACGTAGAAAACGACGTGAACGCGGCGGCGTTCGGCGCCTTCCATATGGTCGGCACCCGCGAGGCTGGCTCAATGGCCTACCTGAATCTCGGAACGGGCCTGGCCGCGGGTCTCGTACTGAATGGTGAACTCTGGCGCGGATCACGCGGCGCAGCCGGCGAGATCGGACATATCCCGGTCGATCCGAACGGTCCGGTTTGCTCGTGCGGGCAACGCGGCTGCCTCGAAGCGATGGCCTCCGGTTCCGCCGTCGCCCGCCAGTGGCCAACCGCGCACCCACGCCCCGTGCAGGAGCTCTTCGAGGCTGCCCAGGGCGGCAACGCCCTGGCGCTCGACGTGAAACAGCGACTCGTCGAGAACGTGGCCTCGGCGGTACGCGCACTGGTATTGACAGTTGACGTGGACATCGTTGTGATCGGGGGCGGAATCAGCTCGCTCGGGGAACCGCTGCTTGGCGAAGTGCGCGCAGTGCTCGACTCTCGGGCGGCGATGTCCCCGTTCCTCGCCTCACTCGACCTGGCCGATCGTCTGCGCATCGTCCCGTCCGGCTTCCCCGCTGCGGCCGTGGGGGCTGCGCTGCTCGGCACCGCATGGATCCCCGCATCCACAAGCACCGCACCGTAGACGACGGCCACCTCAGCGAGCCCCGGCCCAAACCCCACAGGCGCCTGACGGTGCCCGGCGAATCTTTATGGATTCGTTATCGCCCGAACTTGACTTCCATTTGTGAGGAAGATGTACTAACTAGAGGGAGACCTGATTTCAGGGGTCCCACAGAGCCCTAGGGCGGCCGAGAGGTGGCGAGCAGGATGAGCACCGCAACGCCGCCACGAGGTCAGTCGACGGCTGTCCTCGGTGACGCCGGCCGCGCCCTAGGCGTCGCACTCTCGCCCATCACCGCCGGTGGAGACTCACCTGCTCTCCACTGATCCAACTGTGATCACGCACGGTGTGAACACCATCCGAAATCACGTTCGCGACATACCCGCGTTCAACAATGAGGAGATAAAATGCGTACCACACGCTTCACGGTGATAGGTGCAGTCAGCACCGCTGCCGTCCTGGCTTTGAGCGCCTGCGCTGGCAACGCCACGAATAGCACTGGCGCCAAGGGCACGATTGGCACGCCCGCTGGCGCAGGCAAGACCATTACGGTCTGGGCTATGCGCGGCGACCTCGGCCCCGACACGCTGAACGCGATCAACACCCAGTTCACCAAGGAGACCGGCGCGAAGGTCGACCTACAGGTCCAAGCCTCCTGGGAAGGCATCACCACCAAGGTCACGACGGCCCTTGCCACGTCCAACCCACCGGACGTCTTTGACCTCGGCAACACGCAGATTCCCAGTTATGCAGCCAACGGCGGCCTGCTCGATCTGACGCCGTACAAGAAGGAGCTGCAGCAGGGCAACACCTGGCTTACGGGCCTTGAACTGCCGGCGACCGTCGACGGCAAACTCTACGGTGTGCCGACGTTTGCAGGAGATCGCGCGGTCATCTACAACAAGAAGATCTGGGCCGCCGCAGGCGTGACCAAAGTTCCGACGACCTACCAGGCTCTCATCGCAGACCTCGACAAGATCAAGGCCGCAAACACCGCATCGGACTTCTCCGCGTTCTACTACCCCGGCCAGTACTGGTACGCAGGCATGCAGTGGGTGTGGGATGCCGGCGGCGACATCGCGACGCTGAACAACGGCAAGTGGACGTCGGGCCTCTCCAGTGAAAAGGCGCAGCAGGGTTTGAACGACTTCAAGACGTTCCAGAACACCTACTCGAGCGTCGCCTCACGCACGGTCGACATCCACAAGCCCGAGCACACCCAGATGTTCGCGGACGGCAAGACCGCAGCCATCCTCGGCATCCCCACGGAGATCTCCACAATCAAGAAGGCCAACCCGAAGTTGACCGATGCCGACCTCGGGACCTTCCCGTTCCCAGGCAAGTCGGGAAAGACGCAGCCGGTCATGATTGGTGGTTCCGACTGGGGCATCGCAGCCAAGAGCCAGAACAAGGAGCTCGCACTGGCGTGGACGAAGATCGCTGCCAGCCCGGACATCCAGAACAACTACGTGTTCGCCAAGGATGGCTGGATCCCCAACAGTGTTGAGTACGTCAAGGCCGCACAGGCTACGGGCCTATCGCCGCTGATCACAGGCTTCTTCGCCGCCGCGCTCACCTCGAAGTCCACCCCAGCTGCAGCAAACTGGTCAACAATCGAAGGAGACCTCAGTATCAATCAGCTCTTCTCGTCGATTGCCTCCGGAACCAAGTCTCCTGCGGATGCGGCCAAGGCCTTCGATTCGCATGCTGATTCCGTTCTGAACGGCAACTGACCTCGCCCTCCATGAGGAGACTGTCATGAGTCCCTCCACTGTGCCAGTTGCCTCAGGCGAGACTATGGCTGCCGCGGAATCCCCGCGGCAGCCAGGCGCACCTCGCTCGGGACCGAAGAGGAAGAGGAACTTCGCCCCGCTCTGGCTACTGAGCCCGGCCGCGCTCGTCCTTCTGACAATCACGGTCGCACCGATCGTCTTGCTGGTCTTCCTCTCACTGACCAACTACGACCAGAAGTCGCTCTTCACCGGGGAGTTCGCCGAAGTCGGACTCGGCCAGTACTCGTCGATCTTCACGGATCCCGAGTTCTTGCGGTCACTCGTGCGGACTGTCCTCTTCGCCACCGCCCTGGTGGCCGGAAGCGTCGCGATCGGAATGGGAATCTCCCAACTGCTCACCCGCCTGGGAACCGTGATGCGTTATGTCGTCACAATCGTCCTGATTTTTGCGTGGGCAGTGCCCACCGTGGCATCTTCACTGGTGTGGGACTGGCTGTTCCAACCCGGCTACGGGGTAGTCAACTGGCTCCTTACGCAGACGCATCTCTTTGGCGATTTGACCGACGTCGACTGGGCGCAGGACCCCGTACTGGCCTATCTGGCCATCTGGCTTCTCATCGTGTGGCAGGCGGTGCCATTCATAGGCCTGACGCTCAACGCCGCGCAGACTCAGGTGCCGGAAGAGTATTTCGAGGCGGCGCGACTCGACGGGGCGAGCGAGTGGGGTATCTACTGGCGGGTGACCATTCACTTCCTCAAACCGACCCTCCTGCTCGTCACGATCCTGTCGGTCATCTGGGATTTCAACGTCTTCAACCAGATCTGGCTTGTCTCGCACGGCGGTCCGAACAATGCGACCGCGACGCTCGGCATCTGGACCTACAAGACGGCGTTCATCGGTTTCCATCTGGGCGAGGGTGCTGCTATCGCCGTAGTGACCACGGTGCTGTTGATGATCTTCACCGCGTATTACATCCGTAACCTGGTTCGGTCGGGAGAAGAGCTGTGACTGCTACGTCCCCTACCCAAGACGCCCCTTCCGACGCTCGCCCCCGCAAACGTGACACACGTCGTCGTCGCAAGCTGCACCTGGGCGTCAACATCACCGCGATCGTCTTCTGCGTGATCTGGACTTTCCCCGTTTACTGGATGGTCAACACCGCCTTCAAGTCCCGGCCTGAAGTGATGACGGCCACGCCGATCTTCTTCTCCCAGCATCCCACGCTCGCCAACTTCATCGCCGCGTTCAAACAGTCGAGCTTCCTGCTCGACCTCCGAAACAGCGTGATCGTAGTGTCGGGCGCAGTGGTGCTGTCCATCGTGGTGGGGGCATTTGCCGCTGCGGCACTGTCACGATTCCACTTCCGCGGGCGGCGCACGATCATGGTGCTTATCTTGGCCGTGCAGATGCTGCCGGGTACGGCCCTGCTCATCCCGACCTTTTTGGTGTTCAACAGCCTCAACCTGCTTGGGACCTACTTCGGCCTAATCCTGGCCTATGTGGCCTCGGTGCTCCCGTTCTCCATCTGGGTGATGCGCGGGTTCTTTGTAGCGATCCCCTACGAGATCGAGGAGGCAGCGATGGTAGATGGGGCGGGAACGTGGCGCATCCTGCGGAGCATCCTCTTTCCACTGGTCATCCCGGGTGTCATCGCAACGAGCATTTTCGCTTTCATCACGGCGTGGAACGAATATCTGGTGGCCTACACCTTCATGAAGGACCAGAGCATGTATACGCTCCCAATCTGGCTGGCGTCGTTCTCGAACCCGCAGACTGGGACGGACTTCGGCGGGCAGATGGCAGCATCGGTGCTGTTCTCGCTGCCGGTGGTCGTCTTCTTCCTACTGATCCAACGCAAGCTCGTCGCCGGCATGTCGGCCGGTGCAGTCAAAGGCTAAAACCCACCGGCCATGACCCCCAGCTTGCGGTCTTCGATCTTGATGGGGCTATTGCTAGACGCTGGAGCCCCCGCGTGAATTAGCCGGCTGGGGCCGTAGGCCAATGCCACCCAGGTGCCTCTTCCAAGTCCTTGTGTTTCAGCCCCCGATGTTGGCAACCATCTGCGCGATGTGCGCCGCTCGCTGATCGGGCGTACTCGGCCGCCCTGCGATCCCGGGCCGCTTCTGCCAGGGCAGCGGACCAAACGGTCGGCGGTACTCCACACCCAGTGCATCCAGCCGGGCGAGGTGCTCATCGAGCCGCCCGGCAAAGTCGTCGTAGGCACGTTCCTTTGTGCTCCAAAGCGTCTCGGCGAGCGCACACAGACGCGGAAAGGCGAAGAAATCGACCATGCGCGGCGAGTCCATGTGCTCCGTCCAGATGTTGGCCTGACCACCCAGCACGTGCCGTGCCTCATCCTTGGTCAGCTCGGCCGGAATGGGCTCGAAGCCGTAGACGTCGGCAACCGTGAGCACGATGCCCACCGGAATCGGCTCATCCGCCGAATCGGATTGCCGGTAGTCCAGGTATGCCCCGTCGTCCGGGCAGGCCACGACGTCGTGGCCGCGGCGTGCTGCGGTGATCGCACCGGTCATACCGCGCCAGGAGGCGACGGTGGCGCCGGACGCAAGCCCGCCTTCGAGGATCTCGTCCCAACCGAACAGTCTGCGTCCAGCCGCCGTGAGGTGGTCGTCCAGACGCCGGATGAACCAGCTCTGCAACGCCTCCTCGTCCTGCACGCCCAGTTCCGCCATGCGCTGTTGCGTGCGAGGGTCCGCACGCCACTGATCCTTGGGGCATTCGTCTCCGCCCACCCCGATGTACGGCGACGGGAACAGCTCCATGACCTCGTCGAGCACGTTCGTGAAGAAATCGACCGTGCTCTCCTCCACGTTCAGTACATTGGGGTTGATACCCCACCGAGTCCACACCTCGAGCTGCTCACCGGTCACTCCCAGCTCCGGGTAGGCGGCGAGCGCTGCCTGCACATGACCCGGCGACTCGATCTCGGGGACTACCGTGATGAACCGCTCAGCAGCGTAGGCGACGATCTCACGGATGTCGTCCTGCGCGTAGTAGCCGCCGTGCGGGCGCCCGTCGCCACGCGCATCCGCCTCCGCGCCGACCTGGCTCTCCCGGCGCCACGCGCCCACCTCGGTCAGTCTCGGGTAGCGAAGGATCTCGATGCGCCAACCCTGGTCCTCGGTCAGGTGCAGATGCAGCACGTTGAGCCGGTGCATAGCCATGAGGTCGATGAAGCGCAGCACGTCATGCTTGGGCATGAAGTGGCGCGCCACGTCGAGCATGGTGCCGCGCCAAGCGAACCGCGGCGCATCCTGGATCTTCACAGCAGGGACGACCCAACGCACGCCGCTCACCTTGCTGCGACGGAACACGGCAGGCGGAAGCAGCTGCAGGAGAGCCTGACAGCCGTAGAAAAGCCCGGCTGCGTCGCCGCCCTCAATTCGGATGCCGTCTGGCGTCACAGCAAGTTGGAACGCCTCTGCGCCAAGCGCGGGCTCCATAGAAAGTCGGATAGAACCGTGCGAACTCTCGCCCATCGAAAGCCCTGTAGCTGGGCGCAACGCACCCTGCAACCAGGCCGAAACCCCAGCGAGCTCGGCCGACGCACAGATACCTGTCGTTCCGTCGAGTTCGAAGTCCCCCTCGGTAGCCCTCATGGTGATCGGACGGGGAATAAGCATGCGCGTCAGCCTCTCAACAACGACGTCAATCAGGGCATTCATGAAGGACCGGGGTTAGCGGAATCAGTGGTGAACGCTATGACTACGAGACCCCGAGCTGCCCGGAGAGAACCATTGCGGCGGCGCCGCGAATGACAATGTCCTCACCAAGGCTTGTCATCCGTACCATCAGATCGCCATGGACCTCGGCCATCGTTCGGTCGCGGAGGGTTTCGATGGTTGCTTCTGCGAACGGACCGTCAAGAAGGTCGGCCGGACCGCTGAGCACGATCTCAGCGAGATTCAGGGCTGCCACCACAGGAGCAAGGGCGATGCCGAGGTGCCGACCCGCCTCGCGAAGTATGGGTTCTGCCGCTTTCAGAGGCGACTGGTGCTCGTCTGATGCCTGGGCAGCCGCAACCCGAGCGCCCAGTCGCGGGGCAGCCAGCCAGGTCTCCAGGCACCCGAACTTGCCGCAGGCGCACTCGGCTCCGCCGTGCGTTCCGACGACGACATGACCGATCTCACCGGCCGCGAATCGGCTTCCGAACAGCAGGCTGCCGTTCAGCAGAAGCCCGGAACCGACACCGTGACCGACCTTGATCAGCATCATGTCGGCGCCCGCCCCACCGAAGCTGTGTTCGGCCAGTACCGCGGCACGCGCGTCGTTCCCCACGATCACCGGGATCCCGAAGCGGGCGGTGAGGGCGTCCTGGAGGTGCTCATCGCACCAGCCCAGGTTCGGGGCGCTGAGCACGACACCGGCAGGGTCGACGACTCCGGGCGATCCGACCCCGATGCCGAGGATGGGCGCCGTGGTCCGGGAGACAAGAGCCTCGGCGAGTGCGATCACCTTGGCCGTCGCCTCCGCGCCGGTGCTGCCGGCCAGCGGCGCCTCCACCCGTTCGAGGATCTGGCCGTCGAGGTCGAGCACCGCTCCACGGAAGACCGAGTACTCACTGAGGTCGAGACCGACGATCTGCAAGCCGCCGCGATTGATGTCGAGCAGAGTGGCTGGCTTGCCCGGTCGGGAGCCCTCGCGCTTGCCGATCTCGATAATGAGATCCTCGGCAATGAGCTCAGCCACCAGGTCGGAGACTGTGACGCGGGTGAGGCGGGTGAGGCGGGCGATGTCCGCACGGCTCTGCTGACCTGCCCGGTAGAGCGTCTGCAGTACGAGCGAGCGATTGTGAGCGCGTACGTCTTCAGGCAGGACCTTCGTGCTCGGACGGAGGACGCGTCCGAAGCTGAAAACCTCTCCCTTTCCTCGTACAGCCACTCTTCCGGGCAGCATTAGCGCCGATTTCGGCTTTCCAACGGGGAGGCTTCGCTGCGCATCCGTTGCCTTCATATGTGTTAGTAAATCTTATGAACAAATCAGGCGCAAGTATGGGCGACGGCTCATCGAAGGCCTCCGCGTCAGTCGAGTCGTACTCCGTCGCGTGACCTGGGGCTCGCCTGATGTACCCGCCTGCCGGCTAGACGAGGCATGTCGCCCTCATCCGCGCGTTCCGGCGGTCTAGCCACCACGGACGCGCTGCTGCTCACGGCGGTGTTCGCGTGGGCGGCCCTGTCTGTCATCTTCTGGGCAGGGGCAGCGATCAACGCGGTGCTGTCGGGTCACCAGGTCCCCGAGGTCGACCTCGGGGCTGGCGTCACCGCCATCGCTGGGCACCGGGGTAATCCTTCGGCCGCCTGGGGGCGAACGGTCGGTCCCGCGTGGCTGTACTGGACCTCGACAGCGTCGTGACCTGGAGATTGCCATTGCATTGTCAGACTTCGCATTGGATGGCAACGCGGCCAAGCTGCCGAGGTCCCTTTGAAGCATCGTTGTCGCACGAGTTATCGCACGGTTGGCTTTGGCAGCCCTCTGGCCTGCATGTATGTGTACGTCTGAAAATCGGAAGGTCGGCGGTTCGACCCCGCCCCTGGCCACCACAAGCCCGCAGGTCATCCCTGTAGGA
>PKWT01000113.1:0-145 GCA_003132125.1 Micrococcales bacterium
GTGTTGCCGTTCGATGTCGTGGCGTGCGCCGTCGTGCCGTTCACTCTCGCGGCGGAACGCCTCGGCGCCGGCGTTGAAGGTGCGGAAGACCCGGAGCACCTGGGACTCGTCCATGCCGAGAATGCTGAGGCGGTCCGCCATCGAC
>PKWT01000113.1:325-10458 GCA_003132125.1 Micrococcales bacterium
GGGTGGGCATAGACGATGGAGCGGTACTCGGCGACATCAGCGAAGTTGCGCAGCGCCTGGATGCCTCCACTCGTGGCGCAGGCACCGATCGTGACCAAGAGGCGGGAAGCTTTGCGTACCTCCTGGATGCGCTCTGCGTCAGCGGTCGTGGTCACCGAGCCCTCCACGAGCGAGACGTCGTAGGGTCCCTCGACCACGGCGCGGGTGGCTTCCGGGAAGTAGGCGATCTCCACCGCTCCCGCCAGCGGGATGAGCTCGTCCTCGCAGTTGAGCAGGGTGAGCTGACAGCCGTCGCAGGAGGCGAACTTCCAGACGGCCAGCTTCGGGCGACCATTCTCTGTCACGTCACACCTCCCGGAGTCCGAGCAGACCAGTGACCTGCGCGTAGGGCAGCACCGGGCCGTCGACGCAGACGAACAGCTCGCGGTACTGGCAGTGCCCGCACAGGCCCACCCCGCAGCGCATGTTGCGCTCGAGGGACACCCGGATACGGCTGGAACGCACACCGCGCCCGACGAGCGCGAGCGCCGTGTGCCGCATCATGACCTCGGGGCCGCAGATGAGGGCGAGCGTGGACCTCGGGTCGAACCCGGCGCGCGGGATGAGCTTCGTCACCAGACCGACGCGACCCTGCCACGACTCCCGCCCATAGTCGACGGTGACGAGGACTTCCATCCCCTGGTCTTCCCACTGCTTCAGCTCGTCGACGAAGAGCAGCTCTTCCGGGCTCCGGGCGCCATACATCAGCACCACCCGTCCAAAGTCCTCCCGGTGGGCGAGGACTTCGAGCACAGCCGGTCGCAGCGGCGCCAGCCCGATGCCGCCCCCGACGAAGACCACATCCCGACTGTGACCGTCGGCCACGTCCCATCCGGTGCCGTATGGCCCACGGACGCCCATCACGTCGCCGACTGCCGTGCGGGCGAGAGCATGCGTGACGGCGCCGACGTCGCGCACCGTGTGCTGCAGCGGGCCGGCGACGTGGGCGTCACCGCTGACGGAGATCGGCACCTCTCCGACGCCGAAGGCCGACAGCATCGTGAACTGGCCGGGGATGAAGGCCAGGGGCACGCCGTCATTCGGCTCGAGCATGATCGTGAACGTGTCGGCGGTGTCCTGTCGCCGATCGACGAGGCGGAACAGTCGCGGGACCATTGCGCTCTCGACCGGTTGCACGGCGGTCGGCTCAGCGAGGCGAGGCATCGGTGGCTCCGGGGCCTCCGTACAGGTCGAGCAGCCGCATCTGGGCGGCCACCAACCGTCCGTTCATCACCTGGGTAACGCGTTTCATGAGCTCATATCCCAGGTGGGCATCGGTGTCGCACTTGCCGCGCAGGCACGCCCCGTCGAAGGCCACCACCCCGCTGGCCTCGGCGGCGCGGGCGTCGAAGGTGGAGACGTACGGCGGCACGAGCCAGGACCAACCCACAACATCGCCTTCGTCGGCAGTGTCCAGCACCAGTGTTCCAGCGGCGGGACCATGTACCTCGATGGCGACCCGTCCGCGCCGAACGACGAAGAAGTGGTCAGCCGCGTCACCCTCGTGGCAGAGGTACTCGCCGGCGGCGAGGCTGATGTTCGTCGCGCAACCAGCGATGAGCGCCAACGTGGGCGCATCCAGTCCCTCGAAGAAGGGGTGGTCGGGCAGGTACTGCTCGATAGTGCGCATGTCATTCCTTTCCGGAGCGGATGGCGGCGACCTCTGCCGTGAGATCGATTGCGGCCGGGCACCACGTGATGCAGCGACCGCAGCCGACGCATCCCGACGTGCCGAACTGATCCACCCACGATGCGAGCTTGTGCGTGGCCCACTGCCGGTAGCGAGACTGCACCGAGTCTCGGACGCTGCCGCCGTGGAGGTAGGAGAAGTCGGTCGTGAAACAGGAGTCCCACACCCGCCACCGCTCCGTCGCGCTGCCGGTGAGGTCGCTGACGACGTCGACAGAGGTGCAGAAACAGGTAGGACAGACCAGCGTGCAGTTCGTGCAGGCCAGACAGCGACTCGCCACGTCGGCCCACCGCGGGTGCTCGGGGTGCGCGTACAGCAGGTCGCGCAGACCGTTCGTGTCGAGCGACCGCCCCATGTGCTGCGCCGCCGCAGCGCCGACCTCCTGCGCGCCGAGATGGTCCTGTTCGCCCGCCGGCATGACCTCGCCACCTCCGGCGCGGGACTTCAGGTCGTCGAGGACCTCTTGGCCGCGATCGCTGCCCGGGACGACGAGGAAGCGGTGCCCGTCCTGGCCGAGGAGCTCTGTCAGCGCGAGGTCGAAGCCCTCGTCAGGGACCGGGCCGGTGCCCATCGAGACACAGAAGCACGTGCCTCCCGGGTCGGAGCAGGTCAGCGCCACGATGAACGTGGCCTCGCGCCGTGCGACGTATGCCGTGTCGGTCACCTCCCGCTGCGCGAGGACGCGGTCGTGGATCGCGAGTGCATGCAGGTCGCAGGACCGCACGCCGAACAACGCCAAGCGTTTCGCATCGACGACAGCGGGTGTCACCTCCTTCTCGGCGCCGACCCGTCGACCGCTCCACAGCAGCTCGCGAGAGGGGAACAGCAGGGACTTCCACGCCTGAGGACCCGCGGCGAAGCCGAACAGCGCCTCGTCGTCGCGCTCACGCAACCGGTAGCTGCCGGCGTCCTGGAGATCCCCCACGCCGCGCGGAAGCTGATCGACGGACTCGATCTCGGCGTGGACCACGGCGCCGTCCCGCACGGTCGGTCCGATGACCGCCCACCCGCGTTCGCGGAGCAGGTCGATCAGCGACTGCAGCCCGGGAACAAACAGGACCATTCCCCGTATGTCGTCCATGCGCACCTCGTCGTCCATATGCACCTCTTGGTGCGATCCTTCCGGCCTCGGCACCGGGACAGATAGGGCCTAACGTCCCGTCCTCGGCCCGATCTGACGGTGTGACTTCTACTGAGTGTGGGTGTGGCGTCGCTACGTGCGGCGGAGGACAACCCAGGTGAAGGGCTGGACGGCGCCGCCCGGGGTCACGTGCTCCTCTCGCTCGGAGTGCTCAAGGCTGAAGTCGGGCTCGAATACTGCGGCCAGTCCGTCGGCGTCGTATCGCGCCGTTGGCAGCCCCGAGCACTGGGTCGGGCCGTCCGCGGCGAAGGTGCCAAGGACCACAACCCCGCCGGACCGGACAGCACGCGAGGCCGTGGCGACGTACTGATCTCGCTGCTCGGGGCGGACCAGGAAGTGGAACACGGCCCGATCGTGCCAGGCATCGTATGTGCGCTCTGGTTGCCAGGACAGCACGTTCGCAACGACGAACGATGCCGACCGCGGCCGCTCGCGGGGTGGGTCCTGGCGTTGATCGCCGACTCGGTCGTTCACTCGGTCGCGGATCCGGTCGCTGATCCGTTCGCGGACCAGGGCCAGGGCTTTCGCGGACACATCGAGGGCCGTGACGTCAGACCACCCCTCATCGAGCAGAGTGTCGACGAGCGTCGATGCTCCCGCTCCGACGTCGATGACAGCGCCCAATGGTGAGGACACCGAGGTGAGCAGCCGCTGGGACGTCGTGGGTTGCCGTTGGAACCAGCTCACCTCGTCGGTGGCCTTTGTCCCATAGATGGTGTCCCAGTGCTCTGCCGCGCTCGTGCTCATGCGACACACCGTAGGGCAGTCCTCACGGCGGTGCTGCTGGAGAAGGGGGGATCTGCCGACCAGACGCGGCTAGCGAGCGGCACGTCTGGCGCTCACGGCATACAGCACCGCTGTGGCGAGCAGCGGAAGGAAAGCGGCGAAGGCCCCGAGCACAAGAACCGAGACGATGACCCGCACCGGGTTGGGGAGGGGCAAGAGGCTGACCACAAGCCCGACATTGATGAGTAACGCACGCACGGCGTTGCCACGTTCCAGCCGCGACTGGGCTCCTCGCACGATCGCGGGTCCACCGCCGAGGACGACGGGAACCAGGAAGGTCATGGCACCGAGCACGACCTGTGCGGCGAACCCGGCGGCCAGGGGAGTGACGAGCAGTCCCAGACGGTCGGTGACCAGCGCCCACGTCGGGCTGCTGAGCAAGACGGCGACCAGGCCCAGGAGAGATGCGACCAGCCAGATCACCGCCGCCATCACTGACCACGTCGCATAGGCGGAGGGTGTTTTGGCGCGGGCCACCCGTGCCAGTGGCGCCGCCGCCCAGAGGACTCCGCCCACATACGCCGCCACGCCGACCGCGGTCAGCACCTGCAACCCGACGAAGGCACCCGTGACGGTGACGACGACGGAGCCGACCAGGACCGGAAGTGCTTGGCGTGCAACGCGTTCGGCGCCCTCGGCTATCCGGGTGCGCAGCATCGTCGGCCAGAGCGTGACGAGTGTGCCCATCACCGTCAGGCCGATCCAGCCCAACATGTTGAGGGTGATGTGTGCGATCACCAATCGTCCGTGCCACGGCTCGACCGGGTCACGGGCCAGGGCCGCGCCCAGTCCGGCACCGATCGGCAGGGTCAGAGACGCGTAGATGTAGTAGCGCACCGTTGCTCCGAATCGCGAAGCCAGTGCGGTCCGGACCTGGAGGGCCAGCGTGATGCCATGCGCCGCCGCGGCTGCGCCAACGACCACAGACCCGACCAGTGTCAGGATCCAGACGCCGCTCACCATGCCTGCGACGACCGTGAGGACTCCGACGTTCAGGGCGGCAATCTTCGTGACCTGCCAACGCCGTGATCCGACGGTGGCGCGACGCCGCAGAAGCGCGTCCGCAAAATGTGAGCTCCAGACGAAGATCGCGTTGGTGACAGCGCCAAGCAGCAGCAGGTGCACCAGCAGCCAGCGCGTTTCGGGGACGTAGCGGTTGACCACGCTGATCGCGACAAGTGAGGCGAGATAGGCAGCGACCGGCGCATTGGCGCCGAGGTGCCACGTGGTGCGGTCGCGCAAGGTCATCGGGGTCGGGGGCTGAAGAGTCATGAGGCTGCCGCCGTCGAGGTCGGGGGAGTAGTGGCGATGACGATGCCGACCGGCTGGCGGTTCACTTCGCCATCCCGCGACCGGGGAGTAGGTCCAGTCGACAGGCACCGGGCTCCGAAAAAGGTTGCAGCGCCGTGCCTTCCGTTCGTTCAGGGTCGTTGCCAAATTCCCCGAGGGCGCCGCGCACGATGCCCAGATGGACTCCGCAGACCACCTCCGGCTGCTGGTGGGCTGCCTCGAGCAGGGGGCAGCGATGCAGCTTGACGACGCGGGCGCGGGCGTCGGCGCTTGGGGCGAACCCGAGCTCATCCAACAGGTCGATCACCTCGCGGCGAGCCACCACGTCACTGGACGCTGACGCACTGTGAGGGGCTGCGCTCTTCCTTGGCACCGTCTCGTTGGTCGCCGTCTCGCTCGACTGGTCGGTGGTCGTCCGGGACTGCCGCACCAGCTCGCGACCCCACAAGCGGCCCGCCTCAATGGCGTCTTCGTGCGGATGCCGGCTGGTCCGGGCAATCTGCCCGGCCAGCGCGGATGCCAGAGCGGCGTATTCCCTGGACCCCGGCTCCGAGCCGGCGTCAGGTGCGGCGCTGTAGAGCCATGCGGGGCGGCCGCGCCTCTGCACGTCCGCGTGGGTCCGCATGACCAGCCGGTCGTATATCAAGATGTCCAGATGTTCGCGGATCGTGTTGGGGTGCTGACGAATCAGCTCCGACAGGGCTGCCACCGTGCATGGTTCCGGCTGGTCGATCAGGACGTCAAGGACTCTCGCCCGGGCCGTTGAGAGATGGGCCAGGCGTCGGCTCACCTGTGGTGTTCGCAGGGGCCCGTACCCCGCCCGTTGCCCGGTGGTTGATCCCGGATTAGTTTTCACGGAATAGAGTGTAATAAACTTACGCCATGCGCCGCCACTTGCGGTGCGCTGAGGCCCAAGAGCACTTATCGCATTGAGTCGGAGGACTTCTCATGAGCATGGTCGTTGTCGCAACAAGTGCCGCAGACGCGCAGGCGGTTGACGCCGTCAAGGACCATCACGCCCAGCTTGCGGGCGCCCTTGCTGTCCAGGTGGAGGGCCTCGTCGACGCCGCGTCACGGGGCGATCTGCCCGGAGCCGCCACCACCGCCGAAGCGTTGGTCAGATGGTGTCAGGCCGAGCTGATCCCGCACGCGCTCGCCGAAGAGCAGGCTATGTACCCCACGGCCCACGAAGATCCTCGTGCCCGGCTGCTGGTCGACGCCATGCTCGTCGAGCATCGCGACCTCGTCGAGCTGGTCGAGGCCATCCGGAACGCGACGGGCCCCGTGCGGGCGGCCGCCAGCGCGCAGGCGCTGAGGACCCTCTTTGACTCGCACCTGGTCAAGGAGAACGAGCAGATCCTTCCGTTGCTGGCCAGCTCCAGCGAGGTGTCGCTGGCGGACATCCTCGGCGGTATGCACGAGCTGCTCGGCGGAACGGCCCGCGGTGAGAGCGCTGAGGCGCCCAAGGGCGGATGCAGTGGCGCGTGTGGTTGCGGTGGGCAGGCCCCCGACGACGGGCTGCCCGAGCTCGACGCACGAGCCGTCCCACCCGCCATCCGTCATGCGACGATCTTCGGCGCACTGGACTCCGTGGGACCGGGGAGCGGCATGGTCCTCGTCGCTCCGCATGACCCGCTGCCGCTCCTCGAACAGCTGGNNCTGGGCTCAGATTGCCTGGGCCGGTAAGAGTCCGAACGTCCCCGACAGCGCGTGACCATGTGATGCCCATCGCGACGGCATCAAGAGGTCGATCCGGCGTGGGCGCATCGAGTCATCGACCTGAAGCATGGCTTGCAGGTGCTCCTGCGGATGCCTGGCGGCGTGGTCGTCGATGACGGCGTTGAGCAAGCTGGTCAAGAGGTGCGGGCCCCGGCAACCGATCTCCAGGCGGACGAGACCATGGCCGAGAGGGACCACGGTTTCGCAGCTGCTCGTAGCGGGGTCCGGCGCAGCGTGGATGACGGCCTCAAGCCTGTCAGCCAGAGACTGAGTTCCCGCCAACGTCAGTCGCCAGTCGTTCTCGGTGACGCGTCTTGCCTGAGCGACCTCGCTGCCCTCGGCCGGTGCCAGCGTCACAGACATGGGGGAGGAGCCGTTGACCTCGGACAAGAGCTGGTCGAGCGCATTGCTGTCCATCGGACAAGGATGGTTCGCCGGTCAGGTCCGCGTCTGCCAGTCCGCGGCATTGGGTAGAAAACCACCCGAACGGGC
Source organism: Micrococcales bacterium (assembly GCA_003132125.1). GTDB lineage: Bacteria > Actinomycetota > Actinomycetes > Actinomycetales > Dermatophilaceae > UBA4719. The sequence continues at coordinate 7,483 of PKWT01000113.1, forward strand.
CAGCCGGACATCGTGCGAGTAGCCGATACCGCGTCATCTCAGTGGTGTTTCCGGGTCCGCGGAAGTCGGCAAACGGTGGGCCGGCGCGTTGTCGTGGGCAAGATCAGGCATGCTCGAACGCATGGACACGACGTGGGAGACGGAACGCATCCGTGCGCAGTACCCGGCGCTCAAGAGCGGCGCGGCATATCTCGATGGTGCCGGAGGGACACAAGTGCCCGTTGTGGTGATCGATGCCATCTCCGAGGCATACCGCTCGGGTCTGAGCAACGTGCACGGCCCGTTCGCGTCGAGCCGACGCTCGATGAAGCTGATCGCCGACGCCCGGGCAGCGGTTGCTGACCTCGTCGGTGGCGAGGCGGATGGGGTTGTCCTGGGACCGAACATGACGACGCTGACCTATCGCATGGCCGGGGCACTGGCCAAGACGTGGGAGCCCGGCGACGAGATCGTCGTGTCGGAGCTCGACCACGACGCCAACGTCCGGCCATGGGTACAGGCCGCCGCCGCCGCGGGAGTGACGGTGCGCTCGGCCCGAATCGATCCGGAGACCACTGATCTGCCAGCCGGACAGTATGCCGAGCTGGTCACCTCACGCACGAGGCTCGTAGCTGTCGCCGCCGCATCGAACCTGATCGGGACCATCACGGACGTCGCGGCGATAAGCCAGATCGCCCACGCCGCAGGGGCCTTGGTCTATGTCGATGCCGTCGCCGCCGCGCCCCACTTCCGCCTGGACATGTCTTCACTGGGTGCCGACCTGATTGCCCTCTCCTCCTACAAGTGGTGTGGTCCGCACGCCGGGGCCGTCGTGGCCTCCCCTGAGCTGTTGGAGACGCTGCGACCGGACAAGCTCGATCCGTCGTCCGACGAGGTGCCGGATCGTTTCGAGCTTGGCACCCACGGACTGGCCAACATGGCCGGCATCAGCGCAGCGGTGGACCATTTGGCCGATCTTGTTGCAGGAGACGGAGATCGGCGCCAGCGACTTGATCGCTCGTTCGCCGCCCTGACCGCCAGGGAGGACATCCTCGTACGAAGCACGATCAGCCGGCTCACCGGCATACCGGGGGTTCGGATGGTGGGTTCCCCGACTCGCCGAACGGGGACGATCTGCTTCACGATGGGCTCCATCACGCCTGGCGAGGTTGTTGCGCGGCTGGGGGAGCAGGACATCAGCGTGTGGAGCGGTCACGCCTATGCATGGGAGCTCACGCGGGTGTTGGGAATCCGCGAGAGCGGTGGTGGCATCCGGGTCAGCCTCGCGCCCTACACCGCCGAGTCGGACCTCGATCGGCTGGTCGCGACCGTGGCGGCGATGGCGGACGACTGTGGATAAGCCTGACTGAAGATCGCCGGGTCCGGCAGGATGCCGGGCATGAGCGCGACCGGGGCACTGACCCTCACCACCGACGCGGCGCCGACAGAGCTGGGCCACGCTGTTCACGAGCTTGTCACGCGGCAGATCGACATCGACCAGTTCGTCGATCAATTCCTGGTCGCTCACGTCTATGCGTTGTGTCCCGTGCGCCCCGGGCTGTTCATCATGTCGCGCCCCGGCGCGGCACCGATCGTCCCGGTCTGGTCGACGATCAGGGCGCTGCGTCACGTGATGGGCGGCTTTGGCTGGTTGGCGTGCACCGGGGCAGAGCTCGTGGCCCAGCTTCCCGATGGTGTGGGCTTCCTGATCGACGACGGTTTGCCATGTTCCATCGCGTTACCTGCATCGGTTCTGCCCAAGCACCGATAACGTGACCTTGTTGACCTAATTGACTTCCGTTGACCTTGTTGACTTCCGTTGACCTCCCCGGAACGAAGGGTGCCACGCATGATGCAGTCTTGGGGTCATCTGGTGGCCCGACGAGCGAAGACGGTCCTTGGTGCCGGACTGGCTCTCGTCGCCGTGGCCGCCGTCTTCGGGCTGGGTGTCTTCGGCAGCCTCAGCAACGGTGGCTTCGACGACCCGGCCAGCGAGTCGGCTCGATCACTTGTCGCGGAACATGCGACCTTTGCCAGCCACGACGCCGACATCGTGATCATCTACTCCAGCCCCTCGATGAAGGTCAGCGACCCGGCCTTCCGTGAGTCGGTCTCGAACGTCATCTCGGGGCTCCCCAAGGGGTCGACCCAGCGCGTCACCACCTGGTACCAAACGCCGTCGCCCACGTTGATCAGCGGGGACCAGCACGCAACCCGGGTCATCATCTCCTTGAGCGGCACCACGCAGGATGAGAAAGCCACCCTCTATGACCAGGTCAGGCCCCACCTGGACGCCACGGGGCTGAGCACGAGCGTCGGCGGGGCGTGGGCGGTCTTCCGCGACGTGAACAAGCACGTCTCAGCGGACATCACCCGAGCCGAGGTGATCTCGATGCCGATCGTGATCCTCTTGTGCCTGGTGTTCTTCGGCAGCGTCGCAGCCGCTCTGATGCCGGCCTTCGTCGGCGTCGTGGCCATCTTCGGGGCCTTCGCTCTCGTGCGCGCGATCACCGCGGGCACCGACGTCTCGATCTTCTCCATCAACGTCATCACGCTGATCGGTATGGGCCTGGCGATCGACTACGCGTTGTTCGTCGTGAGCAGGTTCCGTGAGGAGCTCGCCAAATATCCGGGCACCGAGCGTGAGCATGTCAACGCAGCCATCACCACAACGATGGCGACCGCCGGCCGCACCGTGTTGTTCTCCGGCCTGATCGTGGCCGCTTCGCTGGCCTCACTGCTGATCTTCCCGCAGAGCTTCCTGCGTTCGATGGGCTACGGCGGAGTCGCCGCGGTCCTCGTCGCGATGGCGGCTGCACTGACCCTTTTGCCAGCGCTGCTCGCCGTCCTGGGACCCAGGATCGAAGCCGGTCGTATGCCGTGGCGCCGTGGCATACGCGCACAGGAGAGGGCTCGCCTTGCAAGAGCCGGTAGCGATCTCACCGCGATGCATGGCGGGTGGGCACGACTGGCGCACAGCGTGATGCGGCGACCCGT
>PKWT01000377.1:0-8783 GCA_003132125.1 Micrococcales bacterium
GTCGCTCTTGTCCGGAGAACCGGGGATTGACAAGCGGGCGGTCTGGTCCGGCCCGCGAACGATCGCCGATGTCAAGCGGGTGAGCCTGCTCACCGGGGCCACCGTCAATGATGTGCTGGTTGCTGCGGTTTCCGGTGCGGTCAACACCTACCTGCGTGATCTGGATGCCGACCCGGTCGACCTCACCACGATGGTTCCGGTCAACGTGCGACCCCCGGACCAGCCGCTGCCACGCGAGCTCGGCAACAAGTTCGCCCTCGTCTTTCTGAAGCTGCCGACGGGGGTGACATCGCCGCTGCAACGGGTGGCCGAGAGCAAGAGACGGATGGACTCCATCAAGATCTCTCCAGAGGCGTTCATCACGTTCGGGCTGAACAACCTGATCGGCCGGTTCGAGCCGCACCTCTCCAAGTCCGTCGTCAACTTCTTCTCGAACAAGGCCATCGGCGTGACGACCAACGTGATGGGTCCCCAGCAACAGCGTTACGTCGCCGGCGTGCCTATCACCGGCATCGTCAGCTGGGTGCCCGGTTCGGGTCGGCAGACCCTGGGGGTCTGCATCTTCAGCTTCGCCGGGACCGTGCGCGTTGGCTTCAAGGTCGACGCCGACACGCTTCCGAACCCCGAGAAGCTGGTTCACGCCTTCGACGAGGACATGGACGAGCTGCTACGGATCGCAGCCAGGGCTCGATGACGAGGCCTTGACGATGACGAGCGCTTCACCAGGAGGACACCATGCCCACCGACCATGCCACTGAGACGGTCATCGTCGCTGCCCCGGTCAAGCGGGTCCTGGCCACCATCCGGGACGTCGCGAGCCAGCCGAAATGGGTCAGGGAGATCCTCGAGGCCGAGGTCCTCGACAAGAACGACGACGGCACCCCCGCCACCGCACACTTCACGGCCACCTCGCCGGTCGGGAAGGACACCTACACGCTTGCCTACGAACATGCCGCCGAGGCCATGAGCTGGAGCCTGATCGAGGGTCGGCTGCAGACCGGTCAGGACGCGACCTACACGCTGCGCAGCCTCGGCCGTGGCCAGACCGAGGTGACGTTCGACCTGACGATCCACCACAACCTGCCCCTGCCCGGCTTCCTGCGCGGACGCGTGATCAGAGGTCTGGTGCACAGCACGGTCGAAGGCCTCAAGGACTACGTCGAGGCGTGACTCAGGACGGTGCCATCGTGCCGGTCTTCAGGAACCGCGCGTGCCATGACAGAGCCTCGTCAAGCAGGTGCGGGGTGTGCTTGCCGGCATTGCTGGCAGTGGACCGGTCGAGATAGTCCTGCAACGCAGGCCGGTAGTCGGGGTGGGCGCAGTTGTTGATGATCTGCTGTGCACGGCGCCGCGGCGGCAGGCCGCGCAGGTCGGCAATGCCCTGCTCGGTAACGAGGACGTGCACGTCATGCTCGGTGTGGTCGACGTGGCTGGCCATCGGCACGATGCACGAGATCGCCCCGTTCCTGGCGGTCGATGGCGTCATGAATATCGACACCCAGGCGTTGCGGGCGAAGTCGCCGGAGCCGCCGATGCCGTTCTGGATGCTGGAGCCCATGACGTGGGTGGAGTTGACGTTGCCGTAGATGTCCGCCTCGATCATGCCGTTCATCGCAAGGCATCCGAGTCGGCGGATCACCTCAGGGTGGTTGCTGATCTCCTGCGGCCGCAGGATGATTCGGTCGCGGTAGTCGGCGAAGTTGGCACGCAGATCGACCAAGCCTTCGTCGCTGAGCGAGAACGCCGTCGCCGAGATCATCGAGAGGGTTCCGGAGCGCAGCAGCTTCAGCATGCCGTCCTGGATCACCTCGGTATAGGCGGTCAGTGGCCGGAATGGTCCGGCGTCGAGTCCGTCCATCACCGCATTGGCCACGTTGCCGACGCCGGACTGAAGCGGCAACAGTGTGGCCGGCAGCCGCCCCTGCTTCACCTCGTGGGTCAGGAACTCCAGGACGTTGTCGGCGATGAGCTGTGAGTCGCTGTCCATGGGCTTGAACGGAGAGTTGCGATCGGGGGCGTGCGTGGGGACGATCGCGACGATCTTCTCCGGGGGGCACTTCAGATAGGGGATGCCGATTCGGTCGGAAGGCTCGACGATCTCGAGCGGTCTGCGGTGCGGGGGCAGCGCGGTGCCGTAGTAGATGTCGTGCATGCCTTCGAGCTCGGCGGGTTGCCAGGAGTTCACCTCGAGGATCACCCGGTCGGCCTGATCGAGCCAGGTCTTGTTGTTGCCCACCGAGGAGGACGGGATCAGCGAGCCGTCTTCGGTGATGCCGGCGACCTCCACGACCGCGACGTCGAGGTGGCCGAAGAAGCCCTCCCACACCATCTGCGCGACGTGGGACAGGTGAACGTCGAGGTAGTCCATCTCCCCGGCGTTGATCTTGGCGCGGGTGACCGGGTCGGACTGGTATGGCATGCGCAGGTCGATACCGTCGACCTTGGCCAGGGCACCGTCGAGCTCTGGCGCGGTCGAGGCGCCGGTCCAGACGCCCATGCTGAATCGTTCGCCGCGAGCGGTCGCGGCCTTGACCCGATCGACCAGCGCGCCTGGTACGGCCTTCGGATAACCAGCGCCGGTGAACCCGCTCATCCCCACGTTGTCGCCCGGTTTGATGAACGCCGCCGCCGCTTCAGCGGACATCACCCTGTCAGCGAGAGCCTGGCACCGCATGCGCGACTGGTCTGTCATCTCTTCACTTCCGTCCGCAACCAAAGGCTCAGACGGTTCACCGTCCGCAACGCCTACCGGCCAGTCAGCCTAGTTAGGTCCGCCACCTTCCGCTCGGTGAGCGGGGGCTGACCACGGTCCTTGACCGGAGGATCAGGTGGCGCGATGCTCGAAACGTGAGGCGACGGGGTACGGCGGTGATGCTGGCAGGCATCGCCCTGCTCACCGCCCCCCTCGCCGAAGCACCGAGCGCGCTCGCCGTCGCCCCACCCGTGACCGTCGGCCGAGAGGCATGGGTGGCGGTCTCCGTGGCGACCCTCTGGCACTCGCCCGGCTCCGCACGCGCCGTCGACAGCCCAGCGTTGACCAACCCGGCCGGCATACGCCAGTGGTTGTCCCGCATGACGCTGACCGATCGGCGTGGACTGAACGGTCGTGCCGACACGCAGGCGCTGCTGGGTGACAGGGTCATCGTGGTCGCTCGCAGCGGGTCGTGGGCCAAGGTCGTCGTGCCGGAGCAGCCAACACCTCTGGATGCGCGCGGATACCCGGGATGGATGCCGGCTGTGCAGCTGACAGCGGTGCGCCCGTTCGCCTCGACGTGGGTGGCCACGGTGGTGGTCCGCACGACCTACCTGCGCACCGACAACGTCTCGGCGACACCGGTGACCGAGATCAGCTTCGGGACACGACTCCCGCGGGTGGGCGTGACCGGCGGGTGGGTTCGGGTGGCCACGCCAACCGGTCGGGTGCTCAGGCTTGCCGCCAGCGCCGTGGCTGTCAGGGCACCAGGTGCGGCAGCGCTACCGAGAACCGGCAGCGACGTCGTACGGGCAGCGCAGATGTTCAACGGCCTGCCGTATCTGTGGGCGGGACGCTCCGGGTTTGGCTTCGACTGCTCGGGCCTGACATCCCTGGTGCTTCGCGCGCACGGCGTGATCGTCCCACGAGATGCGGACGCCCAGGCTGTGAAGGGAACGAAGGTCTCGACCAGTGCCCTCCGGCCCGGTGACCTGCTCTTCTATGCCACCCGTGGCTACGTGCACCACGTGTCGATCTACGCCGGAAGTGGCCGTATGGTGCAGTCGCCGAACACCGGCAGCAGCGTCCAGACGATCGCGATGTCAACCCCGTCGTACGCTCGCGAGCTCGTCGGGGCGCGGCGCTACATCGGATGAAGATCAGCCGGCGCACCTCAGCCCTGCGATGAGCCGGCGCTCTGGACCAGTGGCAGGGTCCGATAGCTGATCCGAGTCGCGAGCGCGATGACCGTTGATGCCCTGATCACATGCCCGTCGTCGACGACCATGTCGATCACGCGCTGAAGGTCCGTGTTGTCCCTGGCGACCACCCGGATCAGAAGGTCCCCAGAACCGGTGATCGTGTGTGCCTCAAGAACCTCGGGTATGCCGGACAGGTGGGTGACGACGGGGTCGTGGCCGCGGGTCTGGCGGATCTCGAGAGTGCAGAAAGCGGTCACCGGGTAGCCCATGGCACCCGGACTCACCTGTGGCGCAAAGGTGGTGAGCACCCCGCGCTTCTGCAGGCGGTCGAGCCGGGCCTGAACAGTGCCGCGGGCCACCCCCAGCTTTCGTGATGCGGCCAGGACCCCGATCTGTGGGTCCTCCATGAAGGCGCTGATGATGCGAGTGTCCAGGTCGTCCAGGTGCATGGACAGATTGTATAGAAACGCCGCGTTAGACGAGCCCAGTCTGTGCAGCGTGTGCAGATTCTTGCCCGAGCGGAAGGCTTGAGTGCTGCTCGTGACAGGCTAGACCCATGACGCAGCCATCCGGGTGGTACGACGACCCGCAGGACCCCAGCCAACTTCGCTACTGGGATGGCGTGATCTGGTCCAGCCACGTCACGCCGAAGGTCTCGCCGACGGCGCAGGACTCCACCATCGGGATGCCGTATGGCGTCGCACCGGCCGCGGAACGTCCGCAAAGCCCTGGTTCGCAAGGGTCCCAAGGCGCTCCGTCTGCGCCCGGCGAGCACGGGCCGGCTCAGCGGTGGCCGCAGGGTGGACCGATGCCGGCATACGGGCAGCCGCTTGGCTGGCAGTCGAACAAGGCGACGACCCCCGACGGCGTCGTGCTGTCCGGTTGGTGGAAGCGTGTCCTCGCTCAGATCATCGACAACATCGTCGTCTCGATCGTGGCTCTGCCGTTGACATTTGCCCCGATGAAGCAGGCGGTCAACGTCCTCCAGGACTACTTCCAGCAGGTCGTCAACGCTGTGGATGCAGGAAGCTCGACGATGCCCACGCTGCCTGACAGTCTCTCGGGCCCAATCCTGCAGATCAGCGTCACCATACTGATCCTGAACCTGGTCTATGAGATCGCGTTTCTGACGAGGACAGGTGCCACTCCGGGCAAGCGGGTCGCCGGGATCAGCGTGCGGTTGAGGGACAAGCCGGGCCCGCCCACGCTGGACGCGGTGCTGAAGAGGACGGCGGTCAAGCAGGGCGGTGACATCGTCGGTCTTGTGCGGGTCCTGGGCTTCTTTGGCACGCTGTTCAGGACGGTCGACGTCCTGTGGCCGTTGTGGGACGTCAAGAAGCAGGCCATCCACGACAAGGCCGCTGGCACCAATGTCGTCGTCGGGCCTCAGCCCAGGCGCGACGCCTGATCAGGCGAGGGAGAGGAAGAGCTTCTCCATTGCCTTGATGTCCAGAGACTCGGCGTCCCCGGACTCGGTGAGGCACTGCTTCAGCCCGGTCGAGATGATGGCGAAGCCGGCCCGGTCCAGGGCGCGGTTCACCGCGGCCAGCTGGGTGACGATGTCCTTGCAGTCGCGGCCTTCCTCGATCATGCGCAGGACGCCACCGATCTGGCCCTGGGCCCGGCGCAGCCGGTTGACCACGGCGCCCATCTCCTCCGGGTTCAGCTGAACCATGGTGACTCCTTTGAGGTCGTGTCCGAGGTCGTTGTCTGGACTCAATTATCAGCGTTCGCGTGGGTGAGCGCGGCCAGTGCCGCAGTGAGTCGTCGGCCGGCTTCGTCCGCAACTGAGGACAGGGCTTCGTTCTCGGTCAGCGACACCATGATGCTGGGGTCGATGGTTTCCACGATCGTTGTGTCCTCGTCCAGGCTGCGGACGACGACGTTGCACGGCAGCAGCAGCCCGATCGAGGGCTCCGCCTGCAGGGAGGCGTAAGCCAGCGGTGGCCGGCACGCACCGAGGATCACCTGGGGTGGGATGTCAACGTCCAGCTTGGCCTTCAGCGTCGCCTGCATGTCGATCTCGGTCAGGACGCCGAAGCCCTGGTCGGTCAGGGAGGCGCGGGTGGCTGCGAGTGTGTCGGCGAAGGGGCGGCGGACGGTGGTGGTCAGTGCGTAGGACACGGTGGCTCTCGGTTTCGTTTGGTGGGTCTGAATCATACGTCGGGGGGTATCAACGCCCGTTTCACGACCGACATTCCTGGTCGTTTACGGAAGACCACGCTCGAGGCAGAATAAGTTTCTGTCTGTGACAGAATCAAATCGTGTTCATCAGCAACGCCGACATGGGAGCGGTGACGCGTGAGGCCAGGCGCCCGCAGTGGGTGCGGGATCATCCACGCGCGCCGTGGGCTGCCGTAGGGGCAGTGTGTCTGGGCGCGTTCATGGGGCAGCTGGACGCGAGCATCGTGACGCTGACCTACCCGCGCCTGCAGTCGCAGTTCGCCACGGGGCTGGGCGGCGTGGCGTGGGTCTCGCTGTCCTACCTGGGCGTTCTGGCGGTGTTGTTGGTCCCGGTGGGTCGGTGGTCAGACAGGCGGGGACGCAAGTTGATGTACCTGTATGGGTTCGGGCTGTTCTCCGTGGCCTCCGCGGCATGCGCGCTGGCTCCGACTCTGGGTTGGCTCGTGGTCGGGCGTGGGTTCCAGGCTGTCGGGGCCGCGTTCTTGCAGGCCAACAGCGTGGCACTGGTGGTGCTCAGCGTCCCGCGGTCGCGGGTGCGGACCGCCCTGGGGATACAGGGCGCCGCCCAGGCGGTTGGCCTGGCTATGGGCCCCACCCTCGGTGGGGTTCTGGTGGCTGCGTACGGGTGGCGGTCGGTCTTTTGGGTGAACGTCCCGGTTGGCCTCGTCGCGATCCTGTCCGGACATGTTCTGCTGCCTCGCAGCCGGGACCTCAACGAGCGGCGGGGCAGCGATGTGGTCGGGTTCGTCTTGTTGGCGGGCGCGATCGTGTCGGGTCTGTTGGCCCTGAGCGGCCTGTCCGGTATGCCGGAGCCGTCCGCGGTGGTGGTCGGGCTGTTCGTGGTAGCGGTCGTGGCTGCGGCGGCGTTCTGGCGCGCCGAGGGACGTGTGACGGCCCCCTTGGTGGACGTCAATCTGCTGCGGCGCCGCGGGCTAGGCGCCTCGTTGACAGGGGCGCTGCTGGCCTACCTGCTGCTGTTCGCTCCCTTGGTCCTGTATCCGAGCGTCTTCGCCACGTGGGGGATGAGCGTGGCGACCGGCGGACTGGTGTTGTCCGCCCTGCCAACCGGATTCGCCGTGGTCGCTGTCGGCGCGAACGTGACGCACCTGCGAGCGTCCAACCGGCAACGGGTCGCGGTCGGTTCCGTTGGGGTACTCGCCGCCGTGGCGGCCAATGCTCTGCTGGGGCGCTCGCCCGACGTGGTCGCCGGCCTGCTGCTGTTGATGGGTGCTTCCCTGGGCTTGGTGATCCCGGCGAACAACGCCGCGGTGATGACCGCGGTCCCGGCCAGCGCGTCCGCAGCGGTCGGCGGCATGGTCAACGTGGCACGCGCACTGGGCACCGCCCTCGGCGTCGCGGTAGCAGCCATGGGCCTGCACGTTGCCGACCTGCACGACTGGCCCGGGCCCCCGGTGGCCTTTGGCGCCCTGGCGGTGTGCTCGCTCGCTCTGGCGGCGACCACTCTGAGCCGACCAAGGGCGCCCGGCAAGACACCCGTCAAGAGACATGAGAGGCGAGCGCAATGAACAGGGTTCCCACTGAGTCCGTACCGTCCGAAGCCGTCGCCGACCTGGTCGCCAGTCTGCGCCGGGCGATGCGCAAGGCTGCCCGGGCCCGCATCCCCGCGATGCCTCTGAGCGTGGCCCAGCTCGAGCTGTTGAGCCTCGTGCAGGAACACCCCGGGGCCAGGCCCGGTGACCTTGCCGGCCTGCTCCGCCTGGCTGCGAACTCGGTGAGCACCCTGGCCAACGCCATGGTCAGCGCCGGCATGCTGGACCGCACCCCAGGCCCCACGGACAAACGGACCGTGGAGTTCAGCCTGACGGCTCAGGGCGCCCAGCTCGTCGGGCAGTGGCGAACCACGAACTCAGANNTGGAGCGCCTCGTCGCCGTCATCGACGAGCAGGCCCAGGTGCCAACGCACACCCGCGACGCGGGCATCGCAGTATTGCGGTAACGTTACCTATACCCCTGGGGGTATAGGTAACCGATCTGAAAGGCGCGCACCGTGACGACTGTGAGCCCCATGACCTCCGGGGCCTCGGGCGCGTTCGCAGGCGGGGTCCGATGATCGGGACGGCCGTGACGCTGGCGGCGGCCTTTGCTGGGGGAGTCGTATCGTTCGCCTCCCCGTGCGTGCTGCCGATCGTGCCCGCATACCTGTCGGTGGTCACCGGTGTCAGCGGGTCGACCATCCTGCAGGGCGGACGCTCGCACCTGCGCCGGGTGCTTCTGACCGCCTTGGGGTTCATCGCCGGGTTCACCGTGGTCTTCGTGCTCCTGGGTCTGTCGGTCACCGCCGTCGGACAGGCGCTGGCCGTGAACCGGGTGCTGCTGACTCGTATCTCCGGACTCGTCGTGCTCGCCATGGCCCTGTTCCTCTTGGCCTCTCTGGTCCTGCGAGCGCCCTGGCTCTACCAGGAAGCCCGCTGGCGGCCCACCCTCGGCCGGTTCGGTCCGTTCGCCGCCCCGATCGCCGGCGTCGCCTTCGGGTTCGGCTGGACCCCGTGCATCGGTCCGGTGCTCACCAGCGTGCTGGCGATGGCGGCCACCACCGGCCACGGCGGACGTGGCGCGCTGACGCTGCTCGCCTACTCCGCCGGTCTGGGGGTGCCGTTCCTGGCGTCGGCCCTGGTCATGGACCGCCTGACCGGGGTGTTCGGGTTCGCCAAGCGGCATTTCACCGCCATGACGATCATCTCGGC
>PKWT01000377.1:8788-14063 GCA_003132125.1 Micrococcales bacterium
TCGGCCTCGGCGGATTTCTTCGTCTCGGCTAGGAAAGAAGGAACACCGTGGCAACCAAGTCCACCCGCCCCACCCGCCCCGTGCCGGAAGCGCGTCCCTTGCAGCCGGCCCGAGTAGCTGCCCGAGCCGCCGCCGCGGCAACGGCCGCACGCCGGCGCCTCTGGACGATCGCCTCGGTGGTTGGTGCAGCGGTGCTGGTCCTGGGTGCCGTCGCCGCCCTCGCCTTCGGGTCCGGCACCGGCACGGCCACCAGTGCGTCCGGACTCAGCGCGACCAAGGACGCCTTCGTGCTACCCGGCCTGCTCGACGATGGGCGGGTCAGCCTTGCCACCCACGCCGGCAAGCCGGTCGTCGTGAACTTCTTCGCGTCCTGGTGCGTCTACTGCAACGAGGAGCTGCCCGGGTTCGTCCAGGTTGCCAACGCGACCCGTGGAAAGGTCGACTACGTCGGAGTCGATACCAATGACACTGGCGACGGGGCCGCGATGGCCCGCCGCTTCGACCTCGCCGGAGCCGGGTTTGCCCTGGCCCGCGATATCGGCAGTGACCCCAGTTCGGACCTGTGGTCCAGCTTCGGCGGTCAGGGCCTGCCTGTCACGGCGTTCTACGACGTGCAGGGCAAGCTTGTGGACTTCTCCGCTGGCATGCTCACCCAGGAGAAGCTCTCCGAGCGCATCAAGACCCTCTTCGGTGTCGACGTCAAGGCTGCCGACGCATCCACGCTTGCTGCGCCGGTCATCCCACTGATCCCGCGCGGGGCCTACGAGCTGCTGAGCACCCACGCCCAGGATCCGTCCTTCGTCGCCCTGGATGTGCGCACCCCGGCCGAGTACAGCACTGGGCACCTTCCCGGCGCGGTCAACACCGATGCTGAGGCCGCCGACTTCGGCAAGCAGCTGGAGACGCTGGACAGGGACAAGAGCTACTTCGTGTACTGCCAGAGTGGTAACCGCAGCGCGACGGCGGCCTCGCTGATGCACAGCCTCGGGTTCAAGCACGTCTATGACATCGAAGGCGGGATGACCGCGTGGCAGGGCGCAGGCCTGCCCAGCACCCGCTGACCGCGACCACGACGTCGTTCCGCGCGGACGAGTTCCGACGACACGCCGCCCCTTTCGGGGGTAGCGAGAGCCCACACCCGCAGGTGTGGGCTCTCGCCACCGGGACGAATCCGTGGCCGCTCCCGTCGGTCAGGTCGTGCTGGAGGGGGCGATCGAGGTACCGCCGTAAGTGCCGCCGGTGGACGGAGCCCACCCGGCGCCACGACCCGGGCCGCCTCCTGCGCGGACTCCATTGACCTGGTCGGTGATCCGCTCGGTGAGCGAGCTCTTCAGGGTGTCAGCCTGAGCCTGTGTCAGGGTGCCGGCCTTCACAGCGGCGGCGAGGTCGGCCTCAGCGTCGGCGACCATGGCTTTGATAAGTGAGTCGACGCTGACCTTCTGGTCCTTCGCGACATCCGCCAGGCTCTTGCCGCCCTGCACCGCGGTGTACAGCTCGTCGGTGGTCATGCCGAGGGCCTTCGCGGCGGCGTCATGGGACTGGAGCATGGCCATCCCGCCTGAGCGCCCGCCCGCCCCGCCCATACCGCGCATGCCACCAATCCCGCCCATGGGCGGTTGGCTGTCGAGGGTGCCGGCGACCTTGTCGGCCTGTGCTTGGGTCAGGGTGCCGTTGCTGACCAGGCCGGTCAGCGCGCTCTTGATGTGGGCGAGCCGGCTGGTGACCACGTTGTCCGAGGTGGTCGCGGAGGCGGGGGTCATGGCCACGGCGCCGACGGCGCCGGTGACGAGAATGCCGGTGAGGATCAGGCCGGTGGTTCGCTTGTGCATGGTGTTCTCCTTGAGATCGGGTGCTTTGTGCTACCGATGCTCGACCGCGCAGAAGTGAAGCCCATGTGCTCGATGTGTAGATCGGATGTGGATCCGTGCGGCGCGGCTCGCAGCCTGGTCACCAACAACCTTGGGTGTCGGATCTCAGGCCGGTCGGCAACCTCCGTAGATCACGTTCTCCAGCTGCTTCCAGTAGACGTCGATCCCATGGAAGCCAGCCGATCGCAGATACCCCAGTTGTTGCTCCAGGGGGATCATGTAGCGCACGTGGTTCTGGTAGCGGGACTGTTCCTGCGGCGTGCGATGGAGGCGCTTGCTTGCCGCCTCGGGGTCATCATGATCGTTCACGCGCTCCCAGGTGGCTTCGACAACGGGATCCGTGGTGGTCACCGGGTCGTAGTTGAAGTACCAGCCGCCAGGGGCGAGGCGCGCCAAGATCTCGGCGAACAGGCCCTGCTTGCGTTGATCGGGCATGTGGTGGATGCACATTGAGGTCACTATCGCGTCGACCGTCGCCGGAATCGCCGCGGGCCAGTCGCCCGTCAACATGTCGAACTCGACGTACTGGAAGCGCCCGGCGAAACGTTCCATCTCTCGCTGGCCTTCATCCATCATCTGCGGTGAGAAGTCGGTGAGAATGGCGGTGCTGCGTGGATACAGACTGAGGATCCCTGCGGCCGCAGCCCCGGTGCCTGCTCCCAGATCCAGGAATGTGAAGGCGTCCTGCTCACCGAAGGGGAGCAGCTCACCCATGAAACGCCAGTGCGCCGCACGTTTTCGCTCACGCTCGTCGGCCGTCGCCGTCCAGTTCTGGACGGCCTCCTCGGATTTCCAGATGGCTGCGTTCGTGTCCGTCGACTGGTCCATGGGCAAGAGGCTACCTGCCGTCACCCACCCCCAGCTCCTGTCACTGTCACCTGCGCATCCGGACCGGGACGAACCTAGGAGTTCGTGAAGCGTAGTCGGCGTATCCCTCGAACCGCCGAGCCAGGCGCTCTTCCTCCCATTGCGCTTTGACGGAGAGGAGCAGGACCAGCACCCCGAGTGTGAGGAGCTGGAACCAGCTGCCTGAGGTCACCGCGATCGAGGCCATCGTGAGCAGCAAGCCGCTATAGATGGGGTGCCGCACGAACCGGTATAGCCCCCCCGTGCGTAGTTGCGCGTGGGCGTTCGGCAACGGTGTTGCCGTCAGGCCTCGCCCGAGTCCCGTTGCGCCGATGACCATGACAGCCAAGCCCACGACTGTGGCGACACGGCAGGCGATGGTGAGCGCGGCGGGTACCGGCCAGTCGTGGCGACCCGGGAGCACCACGAGGATCCCGATCAGACCGAACTGGCCAGCGACGAGCAATCGCGCGGTCCGGACGTCAGTAAGCGCCGGGTGGTGCTTCAGCTTCGCGCCCACGGAAACTGCCACGCCGGCGGCTGTTCCGTGGGGCTGCAGGTGCACTGCTGTGCGGGGGCGACGCGTGACATGACCGCGTCAACGTGCATGCCGCAGCCGGACCAAGTGGTCTTGCCGCAGCGGGCGCAACGGGCGGGACTACACATGTGGTGCTCCTTGTGTTGGTTGGTTCTGAAGGTTGGCGCCTGGGTTCATTGTTGAGGAACGAGAGCCTCGGTCGCGCATGCAACCTCGAAGTGCGACGGACAGGCTCGCCCCCTTGTTCATCAGTCTTGCGGCTTGCTGGTAGCAGAGGGTGTTCGGGAGTGGATGACGTGTAGCCATTCGATTCCTCCTGTCGGAACATCTCGTTCGGCGTGGGTGCGGGAAATGACTACACATACCCCTGGGGGTATTAACGCGGCTGACGACGAGACTATTCCGGTCAGGGCTGCGGCAGAGCTTGATATGGCGGTGGTGGTTGCAGTGAGCGGCTCGCCGGCATCAGCGAACCGGCCTGCGCGCCACCACGAGCGCATCGAGCGCATCCACCGGCTGGCCGCCGCTGTCGGTTGTTGATCGTGGGACCGTCTCGTCACGGTCGACGACCAGCTGTGCCAGCTCGATGTCTTGCACGATGTCACTGGGGCGGTACAGCACCGCGGGGTTCTGTGGACCTCCGTGCCCAGAGGTCAGATTCTGCAGGTCGTGTCCCACGACCAGCAGCGTTCCGCCCGGGGCGACAGCCTCGGCTGCCGCTCGCATGACGGAGGTTCGCCGATCCTTCGGCAGGTGCAGGTACACCACGAGAACCAGGTCGTAGGATCGCGCCGGGGGGACCCAGGTCTCGACGTCGGCCTCGACGGTTTCCAGCCGACTGGAGTCTTGGCCGAGCTGCTTCTCGGCGAGCGAGCGAGCCCGTTGCAGCGCCACTGTGGAGAAGTCCACCGCAGTGACGTGCCATCCGAGGGAAGCGAGCCACAGGGCGTTGCGGCCCTCTCCGGCCGCAACGTCCAGAGCCTTGCCGGCCGGCAGATCCTCGGTGAGCTGCTTGACCCACATGTTCGGTGCGGCGGACCAGACAAGCTCGCTGTCGTTGTATCGCTCGTTCCATGCTGTGCTGTCCATGCCAGATCCCTTCGTGGGGGCGAAGATGATGATGTTCGCTCTCCCGCGCCGCTCAGGCCAGGGAGAGGAAGAGTTTTTCCATGGCATTCGTGGCCAGGGAGTGTGCGCCGTCGGGTGCAGTCAGGCATTGTTTGATGCCGCTCGCGATGAAGGTCACAGGGCTTCCTCTCGAGGTCTGAACTATACCCATGGGGGTATTAACCTGTCACGGGTTCCAGGCATTCCAGGGCCGGTGACAACCCACCCAACGGGGCCTGTCAGGTCGCGCCGGGACGAAGCTGCCAAGGCGGCGGAATGCCTTGACGTGGGTGAGCGTTGGCATCTGATGGATACCCCCATGGGTATCTATCTTGATCTTCGCACCTCCCATCACAGACGGAGTCAGCACGGCGGCACCGGCGCCTGGACGCGTGCGGGGCACCCCGTCGTGCTGGGCAGCCGCTCTCACACCGCCTGACGCCCAGCGCCTTCAATGCCCTCAACGTCCTCCGACATCCTCAACGCCTCCTGGCATGGACCTTCCACGCGCGATCCGCTCGTCATACCGTGAACTCATCCAGAAAGGACCTCGCCACATGGTCACCATTGTTCCCATCGAGACCCCAACCCTGGGAGACCGCACCTACCTCGCCCACGACGGCCAGGTTGCGCTGGTGGTCGATCCGCAGCGTGACATCGACCGTGTGCTCGAGGTCGCCGCCGCGGCCGGTGTACGGATCACCCACGTCTTCGAGACGCACATCCACAACGACTACGTCACAGGCGGCTTGGCCCTTGCGAAGGTGACCGGCGCGGCCTACCACGTCAACGCGGACGACGACGTGGCCTACGAGCGTGTCCCGGTCAGCGACGGTGACGTCCTGGACGTCAGTGCGGCCTTGCAGATCCGGGTCATCGCGACGCCTGGGCACACGTACACCCACCTGTCGTACTC
>PKWT01000356.1 GCA_003132125.1 Micrococcales bacterium
TGCGTGCCGTGTCGAGCACCTCGACGGGCCGCAGCAGCGCCTTACTCGGCATGCACGCCCAGTAGGAGCACTCGCCGCCGACCAGCTCCTGCTCGACGATCACCGCGGACAGGCCGCTGCCGTCGCTGGCATACGCGGCGACGTTCTCCCCGGGCGGGCCGCCGCCGATCACGATGACGTCCCATTCGGTGCGGTCGGGGTCCACGGANNCATGACTGTCAAACTTTCCGTGATCACCGACAACCCGACCGACCCCGCAAGCTTCGAGCAGCACTACGGCGAGCACAAACAGCTGGCGACAAAGCTGCCGAACCTGCAGCGCGCCGAATTCGCCAAGGTGTTCCCCAAAGAGGACGGCAGCCCCACACCCAAGTGGCGCACCGCCGACCTGTACTTCGCCGACTACGACACTGCGGTCGCTGCGCTGAGCAGTCCCGAGGGCCAGGCGCTGATCCACGACGCGGTGACCTCGGCAACCGGCGGAATCGACCTCCTGCTCAGCGACATCGAGTAGCCGCGACAGCCAGTTCCGGCGCTTGAACGAGACGTCCAGCACCCCGGCGACGGCCACCATGACGACGACGCTCAGCCAAAACCCCAGTGCTGACCAAGCCGGGACGCCACGGCCTGCCCAGAGTTCCCCGAGAAGATGCGACAGTACCAGCCACACGTCCTGGACCAGGACAACGCAAAAAAACTGGCGGAGCAAGTGCCCCGGTAGCCGATCCCTGCACGGTGACAGCACTGCACAACAACGGCCAGGGTCACGTATTGCGCCGCAGCGCGGCCGCGTCCTGCGATGTCTGTCGGTCAGCCTCGATCGAGATCAGGCCTTGGGCGCGCGTTCCCGGGCAAGACTATCGGCGAGCCGCTTGAACTCCCTGTAGTCGGGGAACAACGAGTCGTGGCTGATCCCCTCCTTTGCCAGCAGTACGCGGATTCCTGGCTTGAGCTCTGAGGGGATACGCAATGTCCAGGCGTACGCGCGAGTCGACCGATTTATGCGCTCCTGCCTATTGGTGCTTTTGCGGAAGTCCACCGCGAATGAGGTGACGTACGGCAACGTGTCGCCATCGAGGTACTCGCCAAGGTTCTCTGAGGACATGTTCAGGTCGGGGTAAGCGCGGATGCGACCTCCGACGAGGAAAAGTCCGCGCTGAGCCTTCATGCGCGGGTCCAATGAACCGGCATCGGCGAGGTACACGCTGTTGGTCCAAGACCCCTGCGACCGCCCGCGCAGAGACGGCTTCGGCCACGGCAGAGATCGATCGTCAGGATCGTTCGGATTTGACAGTGCCAGCCACGGGCCTTCCGGATTACTGCCATCAGTGGTCGTCCTATTTTCCTCGTCCTTGAGCGCGATCACGAATAGCCGACCATCGGTCCGGTCCTCCTTCTCGGCGGCGAAGTAGAGCGCCACCCGCGGGTCCTCGGTGACGTCGATGAAACGGGTCGGGGCCTCGTGGTGTTGCAGGACCGCGAGGAGTTCGCCGTCAGACATGTTCAGCCCGAGCCATGAGCTTGGCGAGGCGGACGTGCCTCGCCGGTTCTTGGCTGCGTCGATGATGCGCTTCTCCGCGTCGTAGAGCCTCTGCTCGTCAGCAAGGTGGAACCTGTTGCTGGACACGGCGCGAGCTAGTGACGAATTCATACCCCAGCGATGGTCAACTTGCCCGCGGAAGACGATTTTGAGCTTCCCGTTCCAACCGGCGAGAGCTCGATCGATCGGGAACTGGGCGAAGTCGTTGCTTGCAGCGTCGACGTACTTCTTGGCACGTCGTTGCAGGAAGTCGACCTCGGGTTCGCGAGCTTCCTGAACTGGGCTCTGCTCCACGAGGCAGGTACCGTCTAGCTCCCGCTCGGTGAAGAACCCGCCGACATCGAAATGCTCCCTGGTTCGACCGCGAGCGGTTGTTGGGCTCATGCCACTGACGCTAGACCCTGCCGGGCCTTGAAAGGCTGAGCTCGTAGCCAACTTGGCTGCGCCGAGCAACAGTCCCAGGCGGCGAAGGACTCGAATGGTCGCGCCGAGGCGGGCTGGGGAACTGGTTCACAAGTGGATCGGCGTCTGGCACGGCCTGGTTAGGGTGAGACGCGATGATGACTCCCACACCAGAGATTTCGGAACACTTCTCGCCTATGTCGCCCGACCAGATTGTGCTGGAATCTTCTGTACTAAATGCGGAGGCGTTGTGGCGGGCCTTCGCGGTCGCTCGTGGTCACCGGATCATCGACGAACCGGCCTGGCTGGCGGTGGACTCAGGGGAGGACATCGGCGGAACCCGAGTGATCCTGCGCGGCCCAGTGACAGGTGTACTGCAGCGCGCCGCGCTGAGCCACCTGGTCGAAGGCTCGAGCCGGCCGGTTGTCGTCGAAGACCCCTTCGCGACCATCGACCTGCGTGCTCAAGGTCTCGCCCCCCGCGCCCTGTCGGTCATGGGGGCCGGACCTTTCACGAGAGAGGCGATACCGCCAGAGGTCGTGCCGTCGGCGGAACGACCGGGCATCACGGTGCGACGCGTGGCAGGCGACGAAGGACTGCTGTTGGACGCGGACAGGATTGTGGTGGAAGGATTCCCGCTGACCTCGTACCAGCCCTATCGGCCGGGCCGCTTACTGCCGGCCGGATTACTGGGGATGCCGCACATCTCGGTCTTCGTCGCCGATCACCTGGGAAAGCCTGGCGGGACGTGTATGACGGTGAAGGACGCGCACGGCGTGGGTGGCGTGTACTGGGTCGCAGTGTTGCCCGAGCATCGGCGCGTGGGCATCGGGCGGGCGCTGATGCTGGCGGCAATGCGGGAGCTGGCAGGGCTGCCGATGGTTCTGTGCGCCACATCGCAGGGGGCGCCTCTCTACCGGAAGCTGGGGTTCGAGACCGCACTGGAGTCGACATGGTGGCAGGCCAGCAAACCGACCTGATAGCTCACCAGCGGGTGCCTCGGACCCGTAGGAAAAATCCACGCGGTGTCGCTGGAACCACCCTCGCACCTCTCTCCCAGCCACCGGACGTTTCTCATTGGCTGCGTTGGGTGTGCGTTCTTGTCCGGCCATCGTCCTTCGGTGATCGCCAGCGGATGGCGACTCGGTTCAGGCCGTGTCATTCAGCATGTGGCTTCGGGACAGTCGTTGGGCCGAAGGCGCGGTCATCGGACGTCTTCTTGGTTCGACTGGCGACCCCTGTCGGACGTCAGAAAGTCGACCAGGCCGTTCATGTAGGTCTGCTGGTCGTCGTACATCGCCATGTGGCTGCCCGTCGGGCAATG
>PKWT01000417.1 GCA_003132125.1 Micrococcales bacterium
TCGCGATCTTCTTGGGCTCGGCGCTCCCCGCCCTGCTCTGGGGAGTCGCGCTGACGAACGTGGTGATGGGCGTGCCGATCAACGCCGACAAGGAGTACACCGGCAACCTCTTCACCCTCCTCAATCCGGTCGGGCTGCTCGGCGGGCTGACCACTGTGGCGCTCTTCCTCACCCACGGTGCGATCTACATCGCCCTCAAGACGGACGGCGATGTCAGGCACGAGGCACGCCAGCTGTCGATCAAGGTCGGTGCTGTGGCGGCGGTGCTTGCGGTCATCCTGCTCGTGACCATCAACGTATCCACCGGTTCGGCTGCATCGTGGATCGCCGCCGTGGTGGCCGCAGTCGCTCTGCTGGCCGGTTTGTTCGCTGCCTTCCGTCAGCGTGAGGGATGGGCTTTCGTCGGGACGTTCGTTGCGATCGGAGCAGCCGTGGCGACCCTGTTCCTGGCGCTCTTCCCCGACGTGATGCCGTCGTCAACCAACGCGGCGTGGTCCCTCACTGCGACGAATGCGAGCAGCACGGCATACACGCTCACGATCATGACCTGGGTCGCTGCGATCTTCACTCCAATTGTCCTGCTGTACACCTCGTGGACCTACTGGACGTTCCGCAAGCGGATCAGCACCGACCACATCCCGGCGACGAGTGTGGGCATCCCGACGAGCGGCGCTGGCACACTGAGCTGATGCGTCCGTTCGACCCCCGACTGCTCACCCAGGTCCCTGCGACACGGAGACCGGTGGTGGCTCTCGGCGCGATCGGCGTGGTGCAAGGCCTCGCGACGATCGGGCTCGCGTTCGCGCTGACCAACCTGGTGGTCGCCGTCGTGGAGGGCCGCGAGGTTGTGACGCCGGGTTCCTGGCTCGTGGGCCTGTTCACCGTCCGTGCCCTGCTGGCCGTGGCGAACGAGCTGGTTGGCTCATGGGCCGGGTTGCGGGTGTCGACGGTGCTTCGAGAGCGTCTGATCGCGGCCTGGATGGAGCGCGACGCAGACTCGCGGCCCGAGGCGGGACGCGCGCAAGCCCTGGCGACACAAGGGATGACCAGCATCGAACCGTATGTCGCGCGCTACCTTCCAGCCCTGGTCTCGGGCGCTTTCCTGCCGCTCCTTGCCATCGGCACCCTGCTGCTCGTCGACTGGCCAAGTGCGCTGATCGTCGCCCTGACCGTCCCGCTGCTCCCTGTCTTCGCGGCTCTCATCGGGCACACGACGGAGAAGTCGACCCAGCGTCGGTGGCAGTCGCTGTCGGCGTTGTCCGGCCATTTCCTCGATGTCATGCGGGGTCTGCCGACGCTTTCGTCGTACGGGCGGGCCGAGGCGCAGGTGGAGACGATCGCCACCGTGAGCCGGCGTCATCGGCTGGCCACGATGCAGACGCTCCGGCTGGCCTTCATGAGCGCGGCCGCGCTCGAGCTGCTGGCGACCATCTCCGTGGCGCTCGTCGCCGTGACAGTGGGCATCCGGCTGGCCAACGGCGCGATGCCGCTCGACACGGCAATGTTGGCCATTCTCCTTGCGCCAGAGGCTTATTGGCCGATCCGGCGGGTCGGTGCGGAGTTCCACGCTGCTGCCGACGGTGCCGTGGCTATTGGCGACGTCATCAATGAGCTCGCCCCAACCACCCCCACGGTCCCCACCGTCACCCACTCTCGACCGAACACCGCGGATCGCGCGTTTTCGCCCGTTCAGGACGCCGAAATGCGCGATCCACGGTGTTCGGTCGTGGTCGAGGGGGTCACGTACGGCTACCCGGGCGCGGCCACCGACGTCCTGAGCCATCTGTCTCTTGAGCTACCGATCGGGCTCACCGTCGTCACTGGTCCCTCCGGCGCCGGGAAGTCGACGCTCCTGGAGCTACTGGCCGGGCTTCGCCGGCCGAGTGCAGGTACGGTCACGGCACCCCGTTCACACCTGGTCACCCAACGGCCCTTCCTCGCTTCCGGGACCGTGAGAGACAACCTCACCCTCGGCAACGACAGCACCGATGACGAGCTCTGGGACATGCTGCGCGAGGTCGGGCTCGAGGGCATGGTCGCTGCGTTTGAGCAGGGCCTTGACACCCGGCTGGGCGATGACGGGTTTGGCCTGTCTGCCGGTCAGCGCGCCCGCCTCACCCTGGCAAGGGCCGCACTCTCGAACGCCCCGATGGTCCTGCTCGATGAGCCCACGGCTCACCTCGATGAGGAGTCAGCAGCGTTGGCGCATCACATGATCCAGCGCTTGGCTGCGTTGCGCACGGTCGTCGCCGTGACCCATCGACCCGAGCTGCTGACTCTCGCGGACAAACACGTCCAGCTGGTTCTGCATCCGACCACGGCCTTGGCGGAGGTCAGCTCATGACGACCGCCGAGACCCGAACAGTCACCACGGCCGGCGGCGAATCCCGACAGGCCCCAGCCGTCGACTCAGTCGTCACCCAAACCGTTGCCCCAGGCATCGCCCCTGCCCCTGAAGGCACAGGTATCCGGGGCATCCGGGCGGTTCTGGACGCCGGGCTGCTCGGTGGCGTCGCCACCGCATCGGGCATCGCCCTCACCGCCACCTCGGGCTGGCTGATCGTCCGCGCCAGCGAACGCCCGGTCATCCTCCTGTTGATGACGGCCATCGTGGCGGTGCGTACCTTCGGCATGGCCCGGCCTGTTTTTCGCTACTGGGAGCGCCTGCGCTCCCATGACGTAGCCCTGACTGATCTCGCCGACCGACGCACGACGGCATACGCGCGGCTGATCCCACTCACCCCGGCACGGCTTGGCCGCCGCGGTCGGGCCGACCTCCTGACCGGGGTCGTCGACGACCTGAGCGACGTCGTGGACGCGCAGGTCAGGGTCACGGTGCCAATCCTTTCGACCATCGTTGCGAGCGTGCTTGCCGTGATCGTCGCAGCGCTGCTCTCACCGAGCGCCGGCCTGGTGGTTGCCGCCATGGCGATCGTCACCGCGGCCATTTTCGTTCTCGGCTGGCAGCTGGAGACTCGCTCGCAGCAGACACTGCTGGCAGCGCGCGCCGAGGTCGCCCGGGTCACGGCCCTGGTGGCCGGCAACGCCAGCGAGCTCCAGGCGATAGGAGCTGAGGGCCAGGCGCAGTCCTGGTTGGTCACAGCTCATGCGGATCTGCGCTGGGCAGCGGGTCGACAGAGTCATGGCCGTGCCGCAGCCGCGGGGCTTCTCCTCCTGCTGACCGCCGCCGGCACGATCGCCATGACGGCCGCGATCCTGCCGGGCGTCGGCACTACGATCTCGGCGCCGGTCGCGGCCCTACTGGTCCTGATGCCGATCGCGCTCGGGGACGCCTTCTCCACCCTGCCCGATGCCATGCGGGCCCTCGCGCGGTCCCGGGCCAGTGCCGTCCGATTGCACGCGATGCTCGACCAGCAGCCGGCGGTACGGGCCACCGGTGTCCTTTCGCTGGACACGCAAACCGACACCCCATCCGGTATGCCGTCACGACTCTTGGTGACCGATCTCACCGCCGCGTGGGCCGGGACTGCGTCAGACGTCGGCCCGCTGGACCTGGAGGTCCAGCGCGGCCAGCACCTCGCGATCACCGGCCCCAACGGGTGCGGAAAGTCCACGCTCCTTGCCGTGCTGGCCCGACATCTCGACCCCACCGGCGGGGGCTACCGCCTGGGCAACCACGACGCCTTGCAGCTCGAGCTCGGGCAGGCGCGCCAGGTGTTCGCCGTTCTCGACGACGAGCCGCATCTGTTCGCCTCGACGCTGCGCGCCAACCTCCAGCTGGCGCGACCCGTGACAACAGATCCGGAGCTCATCGAAGCAATGACCAGTGCAGGTCTGGGCCGGTGGTTCGCCGACCTGGCTCAAGGGCTCGACACCGTCATCGGGTCCGGCGGCCGCGGTGTCTCCGGCGGGGAGCGCGCACGGCTCGGGCTGGCCAGGTGCCTGGTCTCCGAACGGCCGGTGCTGCTGCTCGACGAGCCGGTGGCCCACCTCGACCACACCACGGCCGAGGCGGTCCTAGGCGACCTCACTCGCTCAACCACGGGGCGGTCGGTGATCATGGTCAGCCATCGCCCCGACGGCCTTGCCGGGTTCGACAGGGTCATCGACCTTTCGAGCCCGCAGGCGTCAGGTCATGGTGAGTGCGGCTGAGACTTGAGGGCCCCCCGACTTCCCCTGAGGTCGGGGCTTCGCCTCTTCCGGAAACCTACATTCGCCCGAGCAGGACCGCCAGGAGTGCGTTGACTGCCACGATGAGGAGCACCAAGAGGACCACCCCGACGACGTACCCCAAGCGCCTCAGAACCGCCTGGACCACGGCGCGCAGGCCCCCCAGAAGTCTCATCCGCGCAGGGTAGCGCCCAGGCGAGGCACGTAGGGCGTCCACGTACTGCGGAGGCTGCGAGGGCTGGGATCGCTCAGGCGGCGGTGCCCGGAGGTGGTCGGGGTCAACGGCCGCGCGTCGCATTCCAGTCCGGGGGGGCCGAGATCTCCTTGAGTGTCTGGGCCAAGGCGAGGGCGGTGGGGTCCGGCCGAGCTCCAGGCCGAGCCGGGTGGCTGGATCTCGATCTGAACAAGCCTGGGCTCGCGGCCGTGCGGTTCAATGGGCGCATGCATCCCGCCCTGACATACCGCATCTGCGTCATCTGCTCCGGCAACATCTGCCGGTCGCCGATGGGCGAGGTCATCCTCCGGTCGATGCTTCTGTCTGCGGGCCTTGGCGACCGCGTGGTTGTCGACTCAGCAGGCACCGGTGGTTGGCACGAGGGTGATGGCGCGGACCCGCGCACCGTGCAGACTCTCCGGGACCACGGGTATGACGGCACTCACCACCGCGCGCGGGAGTTCCGACCCGAGTGGTTCAGCGACAGGGACTTGATCGTGGTGGCCGACGAGGGACACCTGCAGGACCTTCGTGACTGGGCTCCCGATGACCATGCCTCGGCGAAGGTCCGGCTTCTGCGCGAGTTCGACCCCACGGCGGTCGACTCCGGCACGCTCGAGGTGGACGACCCATACTTCGGAGATGCCGCGGGGTTCGACCACTGCTTGACCGTGGTGGAACGTGNNGTGCTGTCTGTGCTGCCCGAGCCGTCCGAGCCTGCCGACAGCCGCAGATGACAAAGCCCTCGCGGACCTCGAGCGGAATGCTCCTGGCCCTGGGTGCGGCCGTGCTCTTCGCCGTCAACGGCAACGTCAGCAAGGTCGCTCTGATGAACGGCGTCTCCTCACTTGAGCTCGTCTCGGTGCGCAGCGCCGGAACAGCGGTGATCCTGTTCGGCCTCACCGCTCTCAGGAACCCAGCCGCCCTCCGTGTCGGGAGGCGCGAGCTGGGCTTCCTCGCGCTGTACGGAGTCACCGGTATCGCGATGGTCCAGTGGCTCTACTTCGTGGCGATCCAACGGATGCCGGTCGGCATCGCTCTGCTGTTCGAGTACACCGCGCCGCTCATGGTGGCGCTGTGGGTGCGCTTCGTGCAGCAACAGCCGGTGAAATCCCGGCTGTGGCTGGGTCTGGCCTGCGCGCTGTCTGGTCTGGCCATGGTGGCCCAGTTCTGGAAGGGCATGACGCTGGACCCGATCGGCCTGATCTCGGCGGTCGGCGCCGGTGCTGCGTTGGCCTGCTACTACCTGATGGGCGAGCACGGACAGCGGGACCGCGACCCGATCTCGTTGATGGCCTTCAGTTTTGGCTTCTCGGCCATCCTCTGGGCGATCGTCTCGCCATGGTGGGCCTTTCCGTTCTCTCGGCTCGTCCACGAGGTCGACCTGCCCGGTGCTCTTCCTGGGCAAACACCGCTGTGGCTGATGGTTCTGTGGATCATCGTGCTGGGCACCGTCGTACCGTTCTTGTTGGTGCTGCTCGCTGTTGGGCGCCTCGGCCCGGCCCGGGTCGGCCTGATCGGCATGCTCGAGCCGGTGGGCGCCGGCATCATCGCCTGGGTCCTGCTCGGGGAGTCCCTCAACACGGCCCAGGTCATCGGTTCATTGATCGTCCTCGTGGGGATCGCGCTGGCCGAGACGTCCCGGCAGGCCGCCAAGCGTCCGCGCGCTGCGCGCCCGGCTCCTGACGAACGCGAGGTGAGCACCCGCGACACCGACGTGAGCACCCGGAATACGGAGGGGGCATCCCCATTGCCGGAGGGCATGGCGCCCTAGACGGTCGTGGGGACCCAGAACCTCAGCTCGCCCTCTCGCTGGTCCTCCAGAACCCCATCGTTCGACTCGATCACCCGCCGTGACCCGGTATTGCCTGCTCCGCAGGTGAGCAGGGCTGGGTCTATGCCGAGGTCGCGGGCGATGGGCAGCGCGGCGGCCAGCATCGCGCCGGCGTGACCCTGGCGGCGCGCAGAGGGCCGCACCACGTAGCCGATGTGTCCGCCGAACTCACGCAGCGCCTCGGTGAGCTCATGCCGTATCGACAGCCGCCCGAGCAGCTCCGATCCGTCCACCCACCACAGCATGGTCTCGGGCACCTTGCCCTCAGGGCGTGGCGTCCCGGTCAGCGCGAGGTCCCGCAGGCGCTGCGTGAACGCGGCGAAGGCAGCCGTGTCAGCCAGCTCCTTGATCGTGTGGGTCTCCTCGCCGAAGACGGTCAGCCCGGTCAGCTTCTCGTCCTCGCCGGCATCGAGGAACTCCTGCACGGAACTGAGAAACGACTGCTGGTATCGCGGGTGCGGGCTGGCGAACGAGGGCATGGCCTCAGCCTACGAGCGTGGGTGTTGAGGGTGGCGGCCTCTCCGCATCCCTTAGTCGCGTCGGCGGCGTGCAGATTCTGGGAGGATGGCAGACATGGTCTCGTTTGCTGATGCGTTTCCGCCCATCGCCCTCGGCGCCCTTGACGGCCGTTACCGCGCCGCAGTCGCCCCGCTGGTCGATCACCTTTCCGAGGGCGCACTCAACCGCGAGCGTGTCCGGGTCGAGATCGAGTGGCTCATCCACCTCACCAGCAACGGGATCGTCCCAGGTGTGCGGGCCCTCACCCCCGATGAACAGGCCCCCCTGCGCGCGATCGTCGACGACTTCGGGCAGGACAGCATCAGCGAGCTCGCCGAGATCGAGCGCGAGACAGCCCATGACGTCAAGGCTGTTGAGTACCTCTTGAAACGTCGGCTCCTCACCATCATCGGCGAACCCGCTCCCGGCCTGACCGGGATGTCAGAGCTGATCCACTTCGCCTGTACCAGCGAAGACATCAACAACCTCTCGTACGCGCTCATGATCAAGGGCGCCGTCGAACAGGTTTGGCTGCCCAAAGCCACGGCGCTGGTCGAAGCCATCAGCACGATGGCTCGCGACTTGCGCGATGTGCCACTCCTGGCCCATACGCACGGTCAGCCTGCGACGCCAACGACGATGGGCAAGGAGCTGGCTGTGTTGGCCTTCCGGCTGAAGCGGCAGCTTGTCCGCGTGAGTCGGGCTGAGTACTTCGGCAAGTTCAACGGCGCGACCGGCACGTATGGCGCGCACGTCGCCGCGCTGCCCGACGCGAACTGGCCGGCGATCAGTCAGGCGTTCGTGGAATCCCTTGACCTGCAATGGAATCCGCTGACCACACAGATCGAGAGCCATGACTGGCAGGCCGAGCTCTACAGTGACATGGCCCGCTTCAACCGCATCCTGCACAACCTCTGTACAGACCTCTGGACCTACATCTCGATGGGCTACTTCGCCCAGGTCCGGGGCCAGGGCGCCGTCGGCTCGTCGACGATGCCGCACAAGGTCAACCCGATCCGCTTCGAGAACGCCGAGGCCAACCTCGAGGTCTCAAACGCCCTGCTCGACGTGCTGGCCGCGACGCTGGTGCAGTCCCGGATGCAGCGCGACCTCACCGACTCGAGCATGCAGCGCAACATCGGCACGGCGTTCGGCCACTCACTTCTCGCCATCGACAACGCCGGACGTGGTCTGGCCGGGCTCGACGCCGTGCCTGCCGCCATGGCCGCCGACCTCGACTCCAACTGGGAGGTGCTTGGCGAGCCGATCCAGTCCGTGATGCGCGCGCTCGGGGCGCAGGGCGTGCCAGGCATGGATAACCCCTACGAGCGGCTCAAGGAGCTCACCCGCGGTCGTCGCATCACCGGGGACGATCTTCGCGAGTTCGTCCGCGGCCTTGGCCTGCCGGCCGACGTCGAGGCTCGCTTCCTCGCGATGACGCCGCAGAGCTACGTCGGGCTCGCCCCGCTACTCGTGGACTACCTCGGCTGACGTGGCCGACGGCCCCCAGGACCAGATCGCCCGCGTGCGCCGCGGCCACAGCGTTTCGTCCCGCGCGACGTCTGCAGTCAGGGATCTGCAAGAGTCCATGTGCTTACAAGAGCAGCCTTGCCCGCAACCACGGGTAGGGATCCTCGACACCACGTGCGATGTCGGACAGAGCGGTCTGTCGTAGCTCCTGAAGGCGTTTCGCCGCAACGTAATGTCGCGCCCTGGTCTCGCCAACCGCCTTCAACAAGCCCAGGTCGACCAGCCGTTTGAAGTCACGAGTGGCTGTGCGTTCCTCGATCTCGGCTCGCTTGACGTGCGTGGTGCGCCGCAGACGGTAACCCAGCAGGGCATCAAAGAGCAGGTCCGTCACGCGATCCGACAACGAGTGCTCGATCGCCAGCTCACCCAAGGCTTCCCACAAGGCATTCGCTTGACGAAACCGCCTTTGCATCGTCTGTGCCTGCATGTGATGGGCGCGCAGGTTGAAGGAGAGCCACAGTCCGCAGTCGCGGTCGGGATGCCACGATCCGGCTCCCGTAATCGCGAGCACCCGGTAGTAGTCGTCGGTATTGGCCCCCAGCCATTCCTCAATGCTGGAGAAGGCTGGCTCGGTGATCCCTCCGCGCGAAAGAACGAGTGTCTGCAGGGCGCGCGCCATCCGCCCATTGCCGTCGCGGAACGGATGGACCATGACGAGATTCAGGTGCGCCATGGCGGCACGGACCAGCAGGTCCATGTCATCGTGCAGAGCGAGAGCGGAGACGAGCTCGTCCATCAGCTCGGGCACAGCGGAGGCCTCGGGCCCTTCGTAGGCAACCACCTCGTCGTCTTCGTCATAGACGTAGACCGGCCCTGCGCGATAGCTCCCTGGGCTCTTGGCCACATCGTGGGCCAGCATCATGAAGTGCATGCTGCGGATCGCGGAGGCGTCCAGGACGAACTGCTCGTCCCCGGCCATGGCCAGCACGTAGCCCAGAGCCTGTCGGTATCCGCGGATCTCTGCGAACGTCCGTTCGTCGGCACTCAGGGGCTCCTCGTCATCAAGCGCCGCAACCGCGTCGTCCACTTCGACGTAGTAGCCCTCGATGCTGTTGGATCCGCGAATGGCGCGCGCCAGCATGGATCGACGCAGGCCACCCTCCCAGCGCCTCGGGGTTCTCAAGACGTCGGCGAGGTCGGTGCGCATGGAATGGATCGCCTCAAGGACCTGGTGGTCCTCGAGTGTGAGATTCGGAGTCGAGAAGAGCATGCAGTGTCTCAATGTCTCTAGTTTTAAGACATCGTACGCGCCCATACCTACTTGTCACAAGAATTGAGACATCAGGACATCCGGGTCGGCGCGCGGGACCGGGTCGCGTAGGTGAAACTGTCACGCATGACGACACGGATCGGATACAAAGCCTCGGCCGAGCAGTTCAGCCCGCGAGAGCTCGTCGAGCTCGCGGTACAGGCAGAGCAGGTCGGCCTCGACAGCGTGATGATCTCCGACCACTTCCAGCCCTGGCGGCATACCGGTGGCCACGCGCCGTTCTCGATGGCCTGGCTGGCCGCGGTTGGCGAGCGCACCGAGCGAGTTTTGCTCGGCACGTCCGTCATGACACCGACCTTCCGATACAACCCAGCCGTGGTGGCCCAGGCGTTCGGCACGCTTGCCTGCCTGTATCCGGACCGCATCATGCTCGGCATCGGCACCGGCGAGGCATTGAACGAGGTGGCTGTCTCGAGGCTGGAGTGGCCGGAGTTCAAGGAGCGGTTCGCTCGCATGCGCGAGGCGGTCGCCCTGATGCGCGAGCTGTGGGCCGGTGAGCGCGTCACCTTCGAGGGTGACTACTACCAGACCCACGACGCCACCGTGTATGACCGCCCGGACCGGCCGGTGCCCATCTACATCGCCGCCGGAGGCCCGGTGGTGGCGAAGTATGCCGGCCGCTCGGGCGACGGGTTCATCTGTACCTCGGGAAAGGGGCCGGAGCTGTACCGGGACAAGCTCATCCCCGCGGTCGACGAAGGCCTGGCGGCGGCAGGGCGCGACGGTGGGTCGATCGACCGGATGATCGAGATCAAGCTCTCCTACGACCCGGACCCCCGGCTGGCGCTGGAGAACACCCGTTTCTGGGCTCCGCTGTCGCTGACGCCAGAGCAGAAGCACGGCCTGAGCGACCCGACCCAGATGGAGGCTGCCAGCGATGCGCTCTCGATCGAACAGGTGGCCAGCCGCTGGATCGTGGCATCCGATCCCGGGACGGCGCTCGCCCAGATCCAGCCGTACGTCGACCTCGGCTTCAACCATCTCGTTTTTCACGGACCGGGTCACGACCAGTCCCGGTTCCTCACGTCGTTCGCCAGTGAGGTGCTGCCCGGACTGCGCGCGCTGATGAGCCAGCGTTTCGACCAGCGCTCGGGAGCTTGAGATGGGACCGACAGCCGGGACGGGACCACTGACGGGGATCACCGTCGTCGAGATGGCGGGAATCGGCCCGGGACCGTTTGCCGGGATGATGCTGGCCGACCTGGGCGCCACCGTGACCCGGGTTGACCGCCTCTCCGCAGGCGTGGGCGGCCCGGGCTGGGTCCGTGGGCCGAGCACGATGGCCGGGGTCCGTGCCGACGTGGTGTCGCGTGGACGACGCTCTATCGCGGTGGACCTGAAGTCAGCCGAGGGCGTCGAGCTGGTCCTCAAGCTGATCGACTCCGCTGACGTCCTGATCGAGGGCTTCCGCCCCGGGGTCATGGAGCGGCTGGGTCTGGGCCCCGAGGCGTGTCTCGAACGCAACCCGCGACTGGTCTTCGGACGGATGACCGGATGGGGCCAGGACGGGCCGCTGGCCCAGGCCGCGGGCCACGACATCAACTACATCTCG
>PKWT01000136.1:0-210 GCA_003132125.1 Micrococcales bacterium
GATCATGATGGACACCAGACCGAGAGTCCCGGCAAGAACTCGCCGCTGCTGCGGGGCGCCCACCCAGCCCCGCGAGACAGACGCGTATAGGCGTGCCCGGCGACTGCCCAGACGTTGCGCATCTGCCTTGTGCAGGACCGCCATGTCCGGCACCAACGGGAGGGCGAAGAAGACGATAGATGCCGTCATGTAGGTCATGACCGCGACGAA
>PKWT01000136.1:302-3356 GCA_003132125.1 Micrococcales bacterium
CCACGGCCCCTCCGTAGCTGACTCCGATGAAGGTGATCACATCGGCGATATAGATGGCCCAGAAAGCATGGTCGTTGTATCCGGCCACTCCCATCCCATCCCGCATCTGGACGACCCAGGCGGCAATACCCGCCAGCACCACCACGCCCAGAGCAAGGACCGACAGCCACCAGAGGCGGCTCGGTCTGCCGAACGACCGCAGGGAAGCCTCGCGGGCGCCGGTGGAGATGTATTCGGTCGTGATGGCTTGCGCGGTCATACCGCGCCTCCGAGTTTCTGGCCGTGGCCGAGGATGTAGTAGACGCGCGGGTTCGTCCCGAGCTCCTCCTTGTACCGCACCGCGTCGTTCGCCCGCAGGAACTCCGAGAGCACCACCGACTTGCCGAACGAGTTCACGGCGAGGTCGGTGACCAGGTCACCGATGAAGAGCACCCCCATCGGGCATCCCGCCACGCAGGCGGGCAGCTCACCCTGTGGCAGGCGGTCGGCACAGAGCACGCACTTGCCGACGGTGCCCTTCTTCGGAACCGGCATCTGCGGCACGTTGGCCATGGGCATGCGCTTGAGCGGCAGTGGCTCGGTCCAGTTGAAGTAGCGCGCCTCGTATGGGCAGGCCGCCATACAGGCGCGGGACCCCACGCAGGCATCCGTGTCGACCAGCACGAGCCCCTCGTCGGTGCGAAGCGTCGCGCCCACCGGGCAGACCTTCAGGCAGGGGGGGTTCTCGCACATCATGCAAGGTCGTGGCATGTTGAAGGTCCCGCCGGAGCTGTCCTTCATGGGGTAGACCTTGATCCAGGTCTGCTCCTCACGGAGCCCGTGGCGTTGCTGGCAGGACCTGGTGCACATCGCACATCCATCGCACGTGCGCAGGTCGATGACCATGCACCAGGCATGCGGGGACTTCTTGGGCTGGGCCGCCATGGACGCCATCGACGCCGTAGGGGTGGTTGCTGCGTGGGCGTCCTCCCGGTAGCTGACCATGGTCAGCGCACCGCCGGCCGCGGCGACACCCAGGGTGCCGAGGAGGTTGCGCCGGTTCAGAACCTTCTTGACCTCTTGAGCGACTTCCGGGGACAGACCTGCCGGCACCTCGAGGTTGGTTGCGCGGGGTTGCATCTTGTTCTCCCTTAGGTCGTTCTCGGAACACTTCTCGGTACGGCTTGGCTCACGGCTCACGATGCGATACCCCGACCCAGGCGACCGCCATCGACAGGACCGTCCAGGTCGCCAGGGAGGCGCAGACCGCCAGCGTGGCGACCCCGGTTCCGACGGTGTTGTTGAGGTAGCTGCCGAACGGACCGAGAGTCAGCGCGTCGGCCCCCGACCCCAGAACCATCAGGATTCGCCCCGCCTCCAGCGGGTTGACCAGGACGCCGATGAACATCCCGAACGGACCAAGATGGACGGCGGCGGCCACACCTGCCAGGACGAGGTCGATGGCGAAGGCGAAGAGGAACCACAGCCCCATGGACAGGCCAAGGGCCTGCAGGCGGCTTCCGGCCAGTGCCGAGATAGCCACCCCGATGGCGACGGATACCACGCCCACGCCCAGGGCTGCGCCCACGATGGCCAGCAGACCGCCGACATCAGCGGTCCCGGCGACGCTGGCGAGAAGGACTGCTGAGGCGCCGAAGCCGAAGCCGATGGTGAGCCACACGGCGCCGATGAGACCCAGGACCACACCGCAGACGTGCTCGACCCGGGACAGTGGCTGGACGAGCATGAGCGGCAGCAGGCTGCGTTCGCGCGCCGAAGAGAGGCTGTTGGCTCCGAGCATGATGCCCATCAGTGGCGGGAAGAGGATGGCGAGGTTGATCAGTGCCCCCGTGCCGGGCCCGACCCCGGCCAGGCCAAGCGCGCTCACCGAACGAAGTCCCAGCAGCGTCGCGAGAACGCAGACGACGGTGAAGGTCACGGCAGTTCCCATGACGAGGCGGCCCCGCACGGCCAGCCGCAGCTCCCACCCGGCGATGGCGAACACTCCCGCAAGGTTCATGATGAGCTCCTTGAGGCTGACCGGTGCGCGCCCAAGGCTGGCGACTGACGCAGAGACTCGACGGGGCCGTCGTGAACCACCACCCCGTGATCGAGCAGGATCGCCCGGTCCGCGACGCTGGCGAGGTCGTGTCGAAGCAGGCTGGTGACCAGCAGCGGCATGGCGATCAGCGCGGTGCCTCCGGCCGCCCGTAGCGCCTGCAACGTCTCCCACAACGACGCGGTGTGCTCCTCGTCCAGACTCGCCGCGGGTTCGTCCAGCAGCACCAGTGGCGGGGAGCCGAGCAACGCGACAGCAAGTGCGACGCGCCGCCTCATGCCGCCGGAGAGCGCTCCGATGGGGCGCTCCAGCGGGGGGAGAAAGCCGTCCGATATCGGCACGGCCGCCGCGAGCTCATCAGGGTTGCGCACCCCGACTCCCCGCAGGCGGGCGAAGAAGGCGATCACCTCACCGACCGTCACAGACTCGGGAAGGGCGACCAGCTGAGGCAGGTAGCCGATGAGGGACCGTCCCTCAGCGGATCTGGGACTGGCGCCGAGGACACGCACCGTCCCCTCGAAGGAGGTGAGTCCGGCAACACAGCGCAACAACGTGCTCTTGCCGGATCCGTTCGCGCCGACAAGAAGGGCGATGTCCCCCTTGCGGAGCGTGAGGGACACGTCGTCGAGGACGACTTGCTCACCGAACGACTTGCTGACCTCGTGGATCTCGAGCAGCTCCGCGCCGTCGGACGGGCGCTGCGTGCGGGTGCGCATCATGACCTGGTCCTTCGTAGACGTACCGGGCGCCGCCTCGTGCAACGCAGCAGGGCGAGCGAGCAGATCGTCAGGCTGCTCGCACCCACGACTCCTGCTCGAAGCGATGTGTGGACGGCGGTGGCGGGCAGTGCCGGTGACCGCGGATCGATGATCGGAAACCGGTCGACAGAAACGGGATGTTGACCGGCCGTACGTTGCTCGACCGCCCGCAGCAACGTGAACGCAGGACTGGACGCCAGGGCGAGCAGGTTGGGGTCGCCAGCCAGAAGCCGACCGGCCGCGGCGCCTTCGACGTGG
>PKWT01000239.1 GCA_003132125.1 Micrococcales bacterium
CATGAAAACCCCTGCAAACAAAGCAAGTTGACGTCAGTGACCTAGCGACCGCTTGCGGACACCGAGCGCCGTCGCGGTCAGGGATCTCGTCCCCGTCAGGGCAGGGGTTGAACCGCTGACCAGTTGACGGTGATCTCTCCCAACCGCCACCGCGAGGGACCGTCCAGCAGCGGCCACCCCTGATCGCGCATCGCGCCCGCGCAGGCCAAGAACCGTTGCCTCACGCCGTATGACGCCTGCGGTGCCTGCCGCGCCCACGCGTCGTCCAGCGCCTCAAGATAGGCGTGGATCGGCTCCCCGTCGACGTTGCGGTGGATCAGAGCCTTGGGCAGCCGCTCGGCGATGTCGGAGGGGCGTGACAGGTCGGCAAGGCGCATCGACAGGGACAGCGACAACGGTCCAGAAGCGTCCAAGGCCACCCAGGTGCTGCGTCGACCGAGCTCATCGCAGGTGCCATCTACCAGGAGCCCGCCGGGGGCCAGCCGAAGGCATACCGTCTGCCAAGCCGCGGCGACCTCGCTCTCGTCGTACTGCCTCAGCACGTTGAAGGCGCGCACGATGGTCGGGCGCACGCCGGTGTCGAGGGGGATTTCGAAGCCCCCGAGTCGGAACGAAAGCCCTTCGCGTTCAAGGGTTTTGGCGGCCAGCACCCGTGCCGGGTCGATCTCGATCCCAACCACGCGCGTGTCAGCTCGGAGCTTGCGGAGGCGATCGTGCAGCTCAACGGTGGTGACCGGCGAGGCGCCATACCCAAGATCCACCACCACCGGAGGGCCGACCGCGCGTAGCAATCGGAAGCCCTGCCGCCCGACCAGCCAGCGGTCGACGCGACGCAGCCGGTTGGGGTTGGTCGTGCCGCGCGTGATGTTGCCGACCGGGCGCCTGGATGCCACACACCGCAGCGTAGGCGGTGTCCGATTTGGGCGACTTGGGCAAGTGAAATAGGTAACGGCGCCGCAGCGTTGCGACAATGGATTCAACGCCCACGTGCCCGCCTCGCGGCCACGGGCCCAGGAACCAAGAGGAACGCATGTCGCCAATGCCGAAGTTGCGCCGAGTGGCGATGCTCAGCGTCCACACTTCGCCGCTCGAACAGCCCGGCACCGGTGACGCGGGTGGCCTGAACGTCTACGTCGCAGAGGTCTCCAAGGAGCTGGCACGACGCGGCATCGAGGTCGAGATCTTCACCCGGATGACCGCTGGCGACATGCCTTTACAGGCCGAACTGGCACCTGGGGTCCACGTCCGCAACGTCATCGCCGGGCCGTTCGAGGGCCTGGCCAAGGAAGACCTCCCGGGCCAGCTGTGTGCCTTCGCCCAAGGCGTCATGCGTGCCGAGGCGGCCCGGCCCGAGGGCTGGTACGACCTGGTCCACTCCCACTACTGGCTCTCTGGAGAGGTCGGCTGGCTGGCGGCAGATCGTTGGCACGTGCCGCTGGTGCACACCATGCACACGATGGCTCGCGTCAAGAACGCCCAGATGGCAGAGGGCGATACGCCCGAGCCGCCCGGTCGCGAGATCGGCGAGGCCCAGGTCGTCGAGGCTGCGGACCGCCTGGTGGCCAACACCACGGGCGAGGCCGGCGAGCTCATCGACCTGTATGCCGCCGACCACCGCAAGGTGCGTGTTGTGTCGCCCGGCGTCGACCTCGAGCTGTTCACACCAGGGGACATGGCCGAAGCCCGCGCCCAGGTGGGGCTGCCCCTCGAGGCGCAGGTGCTGCTCTTCGTGGGCCGGATCCAGCCGCTCAAGGCTCCCGACGTGTTGCTCAAGGCGGCGGCGCAGCTGCTCGCGCGACGACCCGAGCTGCGCCAGAAGCTGGTGGTTGTCGTTCTCGGCGGCCCCAGCGGCTCCGGCCTCAGCAAGCCCCGCCAGTTGCACGAGCTGGCGCACCAGCTCGGCATCGACGCCCAGGTGCGCTTTGTGCCGCCGGTCGATCGTGCCACCCTCGCCAAGTGGTACCGCGCTGCCGACCTTGTCGCCGTCCCGTCATACAGCGAGTCGTTCGGTCTGGTCGCCGTCGAGGCACAGGCTTGCGGGACCCCGGTTGTCGCCGCTGCCGTCGGGGGTCTGCCCTTTGCTGTGGGCGACGGCGGCCTGCTCATCCACGGGCACGAAGCGGCCGACTGGAGCGCTGGCCTCGAGAGTCTGCTGAACGACACTGACTATCGAATGTTGTTGAGCCGTAACGCTGTTCAGCACGCTTCGCAGTTCAGCTGGGCGGCCACGACCGATCGTCTGCTCGAGGTCTACAGCGAGGCCACAGCTGCGCGCACCGCCCCGCCGATCCCTCCGATCGAGAATGTCCCACATCTCAGCATCGTCCCTGACATGTTGACCCTGTGATCGAAAGCGCTGAGAACACCAACGACGGCCCGGGCTCCAGCGACGCGACCCAGCAGTTCGTGCGTACCTTCCTCGACGAGGCCGGCATCGCGTGGGAGACCGGCCGTCGCCCCGGCGAGCTCGTCGTCACGCTTCCGGGCGACAAGAAGCTCAACACGGTGTGTTCCGTCGTCGTCGGCGACCAGTCGCTGTCGATCTCGGCATTCGTCGTGCGCAACCCCGACGAGAACCACGAGGCCGTCTACGCCTACCTGCTGCGCCGTAACCTCAAGCTGCCCGGCCTCGCCTACGGCATCGACAAGGACGGCGACGTCTACGTCACCGGTCGGGTGCCGCTCGCGGCTGCGAACGCGGCATACCTCGACCAGATCTTCGGTGTCGTTCTGGCGGCGGCCGACGGCGCGTTCAACGAGCTGCTCGCGATGGGGTTCCTCGAGTCGATCAAGAAGGAGTGGGCCTGGCGCAGCTCGCGCGGCGAGTCCACTGTCAACCTCGAGGCCTTCCGACACCTGCTCGGGCCCGATCGGGATGAGCAAATAGACTCGTAGGCATGACCGCTTCCGCGCCTTTCACGCTCATTCTTCTCCGCCACGGCGAGAGCGAGTGGAANNGCAGCTCAAGGAGGCAGGCCTGCTCCCCGATGTGGTGCACACCTCGTTGCAGCGACGGGCCATCAACACCGCCAACATCTCGCTGGACGCCGCCGACCGTCACTGGATCCCGGTGAAGCGCTCCTGGCGTCTGAACGAGCGTCACTACGGTGCGCTTCAGGGCAAGAACAAGAAGGAGACGCTCGCGCAGTACGGCGAGGAGCTGTTCATGACCTGGCGCCGATCCTTCGACGTCCCGCCACCGCCGCAGCCGGCCGATGACGAGTTCAGCCAGGCCCACGACCCACGCTATGCGGACATCGAGGGTGGCCCGCCCACCACCGAGTGTCTCAAGGACGTCATCATCCGGATGCTGCCCTACTGGGAGAGCGCGATCGTGCCCGACCTGCGCGCCGGCCTGACCGTCCTGGTCGCGGCCCACGGCAACAGCCTGCGCGGGATCGTCAAGCACCTCGACGGCATCAGCGACGAAGCCATCTCCGCGCTCAACATCCCCACCGGCATGCCGCTCATCTACCGCCTCGACGACAAC
Organism: Micrococcales bacterium; assembly: GCA_003132125.1. GTDB lineage: Bacteria > Actinomycetota > Actinomycetes > Actinomycetales > Dermatophilaceae > UBA4719. Next base: position 3,491 of record PKWT01000239.1, read on the forward strand.
CTCAAGCCGCTCATCGCCGGCGGGGAGTACCTCGACCCCGAGGCCGCCAAGGCTGCCGCGGCGGCTGTCGCCAACCAAGGCCGCTAGCGAGCCTGCCCACCAGATCCGCCGCGGCGGCTGTCGCCAACNNGATACGGCGTGGTCGGCGAACCGCTCGTAGTAGCGGCTGACCAGGGTCGCGTCGACCGCCGCCTCGGTGCCGGCAGTCCACTTGTCGTCCATCAGCATGTTGAAGATGTCGCGGTGCAGGCGGTCCATCTCGTCGTCGTCGCGCTCGAGCGCCAGCGCCGACTCGATGTCCTTGCCGGCGATGACCGACCCGGTCTTGGCCACGATCCGCGCGGCCACCTGGCCCATCTCCAGGACGGTGGAACGCATCACCGGCGGGATCGCGGAGTTCGGGTACCGCAGCCGGGCCACCTTGGCGACGTGCCGGGCGAGGTCGCCCATCCGCTCGAGGTCGGCGCTCATCCGCATCGCGGTGACGACCATGCGAAGGTCTGTGGCGACCGGTTGCTGACGGGCAAGCAGGTCGATGGCGCGGTCGTCCAGGTCTTTGCGCAGCGCGTCGATCTGCTGGTCCGCGGCGATGACGGTCTCGGCCAGGTGCAGGTCGGCGTCGAGCAGCGCCGTGGTCGCGCGGGACATGGCCGACCCGGCAAGTCGGGTCATCTCGACCAGCTGGTCGGAGATCTTGTCCAGGTCCTCATGGAACGTGTTGCGCATGGTTTCCCATCGTGTATGCCGGGCACGCGTGGCCCAGCTGTCTGTCAAGAGTCACATCCACCGGTGAACGATCCTCGGCGTTGAGGTGAACAGTAGGGTGCCACATGCGAGATCGGGTGCTGCTGGCCCCGAAAAGCGTCGGGTCGTGCGTATGCCGTGCGTACGCTGAGTCCCGTGGACCCCACGACTGAGGCAGTTCTCGGCGGCTTGCTCGGCCTGGTGATCGGCGCCGTCTCGGTGGCCTCGGTCCGCCTGTCCGACCGGTCGCAGCGGAGCGTGCCGCAGTCGCCGGACCCCCACGCGCTGCCGCCCGGCGTCTCGGTCGTCCTCGCCGTGCTGCGCTCGGGGGCGATCGTCCTCGACGCCGCCGATGCCGTCGTGAGCACCAGCCCCTGGGCCGTGTCGCACGGGCTGGTCCGCGACGACAACCTGGTCCACGACGAGCTGCGCGACCTGGCCCGACAGGTCCGACGCGACGGCGAAATCCAGGAGGTCGAGCTCGATCTGCCCCGAGGTCCGCTGGGCCGTGGCCGGATCACGGTCGGCGCTCGGGTGGCCCCGCTGGGCGGCGCCTTCATCCTCCTGCTGGTGGACGACCGCACCACGGCGCGACGGGTCGAGGAGGTCCGTCGCGACTTCGTCGTCAACGTCAGCCACGAGCTCAAGACCCCCGTCGGCGGGCTGGTGCTGCTGTCCGACGCCGTCCTGGAAGCCAAGGATGATCCCAAGGCAGTGGCCCGCTTTGCCCGCCGGATGCAGGTGGAGAGCACGCGTCTGACCAGCCTGGTCCAGGAGATCGTCGACCTCTCGCGGCTGCAGATCGCCGACACCCTGCACGAGCCCGTACTGGTCGACGTCGGCTCGGCGGCCACCGCGGCCATCGACCAGTCCCGGCTGGTGGCCGAGTCCCGAGCCATCGAGATCGTGTCGTCCCTGTCGCCCGGCGTCCAGGTGTTCGGCGACGCAGACCTGCTCACCACCGCCATCCGCAACCTCGTCGGCAACGCCATCCACTACTCCGACCCGGGGACCCGGGTCGCGGTCAGCGTGCGTTCCGAGGACGGGCTGGTCGAGATCGCGGTCTCCGACCAGGGCCACGGCATCCACAAGAGCGAGCAGGCGCGGATCTTCGAGCGGTTCTACCGCATCGATGCCGCCCGGTCCCGGGACACCGGCGGCACCGGCCTGGGCCTGGCCATCGTCAAGCACATCTGCGCCAACCACGGCGGAGAGGTCACGGTCTGGAGCGAGGAGGGCCACGGCTCGACGTTCACGATGCGTCTGCCTGCCGCCCCCACGAGCGAGGACGAGGCACCCGTCATACCCTCTGGTCTCTCGGAGCTCCCTGGGCTCCCGGGCACTGAACTCCACTCCCGAGAGGTCACCCGATGATGCGCATCCTGCTGGTCGAGGACGAGGAGTCGTTCTCCGACCCGCTGTCCTACATGCTGCGCAAGGAGGGCTACGAGGTATCGGTGGCCGAGACCGGGCCGGACGCGTTGGCGGACTTCGACCGCTCAGGGGCCGACCTCGTGCTGCTCGACCTGATGCTCCCGGGCCTGTCAGGGATGGACGTATGCCGTGCCCTGCGGCAGCGCTCGTCCGTGCCGGTCATCATGCTCACCGCCAAGGACAGCGAGATCGACAAGGTGGTCGGGCTCGAGATCGGGGCGGACGACTACGTCACCAAGCCGTACTCCAGCCGTGAGCTCCTGGCCCGGATCAAAGCGGTGCTGCGTCGCGGTCACGAGCCCGAGGAGCTGATGCCCGCCACGCTCGAGTCAGGCCCGGTGCGCATGGACGTCGAGCGGCATACGGTCACGGTCAACGGGGCGCCGATCGCGTTGCCGCTCAAGGAGTTCGAGCTGCTCGAGATCCTGTTGCGCAACTCGGGCCGGGTGCTGACCCGGATGCAGCTGATCGACCGGGTGTGGGGCAGCGACTACGTCGGTGACACCAAGACGCTGGACGTCCACGTCAAGCGCCTGCGCGCCAAGGTCGAGCCTGACCCGCCGAACCCGCAGTTCATCGTCACCGTGCGCGGTCTGGGCTACAAGTTCGAGAACCCCTGACCCAGCGTCAGAGCTGTCGTGGCCTCGAAGGCGTGCGGCTCAGGGGCTAATGGTGACGAGCGGCGCCGGCGTGATGTTGGCGTAGATGCCGTCGGGCAGCAGGACCGGCACCGAGACCTCGGATGCCCCTCCGGCCGGCGTGCTGATCGTCAGCCTGATGATGCCGCCGGGGGCGGCGTCGACGCTCGGGAGGGTGACGGGCGCCGTGCCCGGAACCCCTGAGAGACGGGTCTGCTTGTCTGCCGGGGCCTGGGCCATCACCGAAACGGCAGCGACGCCCGCAGCGAAGCTGATCGTGACGGGTTGGGCGCTCGTGTTGACCACCATGCCGGACAGCGTGCCGACCTCTCCCTGGGCCCGGGAGACGACCACGAGGTCGCGAATCTGCACGGCGCCGAGGTCGACCGCCACGCCGTCGGCCGGTTGGTAGGGCACGGTGGTCTGGACCGGCGACATGACCTGGCAACCGGAGAGCACTGCGGCTGCTGCCACGCTTGTGGCCAGCGCCTTTGCCAGCGTGGTGGCCGAGCGAACCGGGGCTGCCCGGGTGCCCCGGAATCCCGAAAACGTGGCAGGCTTGAGGCGTCGAAGCTTCACGGGTGGCAGCCTACCGGCCGACGCTGGTTGACGACGCAATGACAGACATCGTGTTGCCGGACTACGTCAAAAGACAGGTCGGACCCGGTGCGATGCATGCGAATTGCCCTTCTGTCAATACAGTAAAAGGGACCAAAATGGGTATCCGTCATGGCTCTGACCTGCAGAAACGCCCCTGTCGTTGGTCCTGTCATACCGGCGCGTCGTGCTATCCTTAAGGTCGCGAAAGGGGTAAAACACACATGGCGTTCAAGGTCGGCGAGACGGTTGTTTACCCGCACCACGGTGCGGCTTTGATTGAACAGATGAGGACTCGCACCGTCAGGGGCGAGGAAAAAATCTACCTGGTGCTCAAGGTTGCCCAAGGCGATCTGACCATCGAGGTGCCCGCCGACAACTGCGATCTCGTGGGTGTTCGCGACGTCGTTGGCCCCGAGGGCCTGGAGCGTGTCTTCGACGTCCTGCGTGCGGCGCACACCGAGGAGCCGACCAACTGGTCGCGCCGTTACAAGGCCAACCTCGAGAAGCTTGCCTCAGGTGATGTCATCAAGGTTGCCGAGGTTGTGCGAGATCTGTGGCGTCGTGACAAGGACCGTGGCCTCTCCGCCGGCGAGAAGCGCATGCTGGCAAAGGCCCGTCAGATTCTCGTCTCCGAGCTCGCGCTCGCCGAGAAGACCAACGAGGACAAGGCTGAGGCCATCCTCGACGAGGTTCTCGCCTCCTGAACGTTGCCGTAGTCCTGGTCGCTGCCGGAAGCGGTGTGCGGCTCGGTGTTGGCATGCCCAAGGCATTCGCCCCGTTGTGCGGGGAGCCGTTACTGGCTCACGCCCTGCGGGGCGTCTTGGGTTGTGCCGACGTCGGACACGTGGTGATCGTGGCGCCCGGCTCCCACCTGGACCAGGCACGCGGTCTGGCCGGTCAGGACCCCCGCATCGACGTCGTGGCGGGGGGCGCCGATCGGTCGGCCTCGGTCGTGGCCGGACTCGCAGCGCTGCGCCCCGACGACGGCATCGTCCTGGTCCACGACGCCGCCCGGTGCCTGGCGCCGGCTGACCTGTTCGCCCGGGTGATCCATGCTGTGCGCTCGGGCAACGACGCCATCGTGCCCGCCCTGCCAGTGACCGACACCATCAAGGTTGTCGACTCTCAGGGTCTCGTTCTGGCAACGCCCGATCGCGAGACGCTGCGCGGCATACAGACTCCCCAGGGGTTCCTGCGTGACGTGCTCGAGCGGGCCTACGCCAGCTGGACCCCGGCCACCGACGATGCCGGTCTGGTCGAGCGCATCGGGGGACACGTGCGTGTCGTCGACGGCGATCGGCTGGCGCTCAAAATCACCTCCCCAGCCGACCTCACCGTCGCCACCGCACTGCTGCAGGATGTCCCCATGTCGGATAGCACCCATGTCAGATAGCACGCGACCCTTCGCTGACCCTGGCGCCCTTCCCATCCCCACGCCGCGCATCGGGATTGGCGTGGACGTCCACCCCTATGCCGACGACGACCGCACGCTGTCCCTGGCCGGGCTCGCCTGGCCCGGTGAGCGCGGGCTGGCCGGGCACTCCGACGGCGACGTCGCCAGCCACGCCGCGTGCGACGCGCTCTTCTCCGCCGCCGGGCTCGGAGATCTCGGCACCCACTTCGGCACCGACCGCCCCGAGATGGCCGGCGCCGCCGGCGTCGAGCTGCTGGCTCAGGCTGCGCGGATCGTGACCGTTGCCGGCTTCGTCATCGGCAACATCGCCATCCAGGTCATCGGCAACAGCCCCCGGCTCGGTCCACGCCGTGAAGAGGCCCAGGCCGTGCTGAGCGCCGTGGTGTCCGCGCCGGTGTCGATCTCGGCGACCACCACCGACGGACTCGGGCTCACCGGTCGGGGCGAGGGCATTGCCGCCATCGCCACCGCGATCGTGTTCTCGATGCCCTGATCCAC
>PKWT01000450.1 GCA_003132125.1 Micrococcales bacterium
TCCCGCCATCGCTGGACGGTATTCGAGTCAACCCAGGAAGCCGCGGATGGAGGCGTGCCCCTTCAACAGGTTGCGGGCAATGGTGCGGCGCTGGATCTCGTCGGTGCCCTCGTAGATGCGTAGCAGCCGGAGCTCCCTGTACCACCGCTCGATCGGAAGCTCGCGGGTGTAGCCCATGCCGCCGTGTATCTGCAGCACCCGGTCGACGATCTCGTTGGCCTTCACGCCGCCGTAGAGTTTGGCCATCGACTGGGCCTGGCGCGAGTCGAGCCCGGCGTCGACCTGCCACGCCGCGGACAGCACCAGCCAGCGCAGCGCCTCGATCTCCACGGCGGAGTCAGCGACCATCCACTGGATCGCCTGGCGGTCCGCGATCGGCTGGCCGAAGGTGACCCGGTTGCGGGCGTGCTCCATGCCCATCTCGACCAGACGCTCGCAGGCCCCGAGTGCGCGAGCGGGCAACAGGTAGCGACCCTTGCCGATCCACTGCATGGCGAGCTCGAAGCCCTTGCCCTCCTCTCCGAGAATGCTCGAGTGGGGCACACGCACGTTGTCGAAGATCAGCGCCGCCGGGCCCCACTCGCCCATGGTGTCGATGTACTCCGACTTCCAGCCCTGGTCGCGGTCCACGAGAAAGCAGGTGACTCCACCATCGGCACCCTTCTCCTTGTCAGTGACCGCAAAGACCATCGTGAAGTCGGCCTCGTTGCCTCCCGTGATGAAGGTCTTCTCACCGTTGATCACCCACTCGTCGCCCTCGCGTCGGGCGGAGGTGCGGATGGCGCGGGCGTCGGAGCCGGCCCCGGTCTCGGTGATGGCGAAGCAGCTCTTGCGCTCGCCGCTGATGGTGGGGATGAGGTACTTCTCCTTCTGCTCGTCGTTGGCGAAGTAGAGGATGTTGTCGGCCTCACCGCCGAACTTGAACTGCACGAACGACCGACCCAGCTCCACCTCGACGAGGGCGTTCATCAATGCGCCGAGCCCCATGCCGCCATACTCCTGCGGTGTGTGCACCCCGAAGAACCCGGACTCCTTCGCCTTGTCCCGAAGGGTTTTGAGCTCCTCCTCCCGCAGGCCCGGCTCGCCCCGGCGCTCGCGCCTCAGCACCTCAGGCTCGAGCGGAATGATCTCCTTGCGCACGAAGGTACGGACCCACTCGCGGACCTCGCGCTCTTCCTCGGACAGGTTCAAGTCCATGACCTCACGCCTCCTTGTTGTTGGCGAACTGCGCACGCAGCTCGCGTTTGAGTACCTTGTGGCTCGGCCCCATGGGAAGGGCATCAAGCACCTCGATGCGACGCGGGTACTTGTGCCGGCCCAGCCGCTCGCGCGCCCACTCGACGAGAGCCTCAACGTCGAGGCTCTCCCCCTCGTTCGGGATCACCACGGCGCACACCTCCTCACCGCGTTGCTCATCCGGTATGCCGATCACCGCCACCTGCGCGATCGCCGGGTGCCGCATCAGGACCTCCTCGACCTCACGCGGGTAGACGTTGAAACCACCCCGGATGATCAGGTCCTTCTTCCGGTCCACGATCGTGATGAACCCGTCGGCGTCCTTCTGCCCGATGTCGCCGGTGCGAAACCAACCGTCGACCAGCGCCTGCGCGGTCGCCTCCGGGTTGTCGAGGTAACCGGCGAACACGTTGTGGCCGCGGATCACGATCTCCCCGAGCCTGCCATCGGGGAACAGCTCGATCCGGTCGTCGAGGGTCTCATCGGCGATCTCGACCTCCACGCCCCAGATCGCGTGGCCTACGGTGCCGGCCTTGGTCCCGAACCAGTGCTGGTTCACCGTGGCCGTCGGGGAGGTCTCCGACAGACCGTAGCCCTCGAAGATCGTGGTGTCGAACGTCTGCTCGAACCGCTCCAAGACCGCAACGGGCAGGGAGGCTCCTCCCGAGATGCAGTCGCGGAGCTTCGGCAGCGGGGTGACCTGTGACGAGGCCTCGAGCAGCTGGACAAACATGGTCGGCACACCGAAGAACAGCGTCGCACCCTCGTCGCGCATGACCTCGATGGCCTTCGCGGCGTCGAAACGTCGCTGCAGCAACAGCGTCGCGCCGACCCGGAACGTGGAGTTCATCGAGACGGTCTGTCCGAAGGTGTGGAACAACGGCAGGCAGCCCATCACGACGTCGTCACGCATGAACGGGTTGGCGTCGAACGCATTCGCCGTCGCGTTCATCACCAGGTTCAGGTGGGTGAGGAGTGCGCCCTTGGTGCGGCCCGTCGTACCACTGGTGTACAAGATGACCGCCGTGTCCTCGGCCTGCCGGGCGGCGTACGTCCGCAGCGGCTCGACATCGTTGGCGAAGTCCTCGACGCTCCACGCGGGCACGCCCACAGACTCAGCGGCCCCGGTGCCCACGTCGGCGAAGCCGGCTTCATACAGCACGGCCTGCGCGCCCGAGTGGCCGACGATGTACGCCGCTTCCTCGGCAATGAGAAGAGTCGGCACAGGTACGACGACGCCGCCGCACGCGAGGATCCCGTAGTAGGCACGGACGAAGTCGGCCACGTTCGGGGCGAGGAGGGCGATCCGGTCGCCGGGTCCGATCCCGTGACCGGCCAGCGCGGCACCGTATCGCCGTGCGTCCTCCCAGAGCTGCGCGTAGCTCAGCCGGAGGTCACCTTGCACGAGGGCGAGCTTGTCGGGGGTCCTGCGAGCGGACTCGGCAAGGATCGTTGCGAGGGAAAGGGTCGTCATGGTTCTCCCACCTGGGACGAGGTGCGTCTGGGGCCGGGCGGGCCGCCGTGGTGGGCGGCCCGCCCGGCATAAGGATGGTTCCAACCGTCAGCCGGCGGGCTTGACCTCGGGGATGCCGCTGGCCGGCGGGCCGTCCTTCGCGGCCGAGTCGTCCTCCTTGATCGGCGCAGCACCGAGGTCGGTGACCAGCACCGGTGTCAGCGGGTCAGCCACAAGGCCCTTGAGCTGGACGACCCGCATGCCGGAGATGCCGAGGTGGCTGTCGGCCGAGTAGCGGAACGGAGCCAGCGGCGGGCCAGCGTCGTTGCCCATCTTCTCCACGGCGTCGACGATGCCCTTACGAGTCGGGTTCTTACCCGCGGCCTGCAGCGCCTGCACGAACGCGTAGGCCTCGGACATACCGTAGATGCGGTAGTTGGTCAGATGGCCGTCCTTGCCGTGTTTGTCCCAGACCTTCTGCCACAGCTGGACCCACGCGTTGTCGGTGGCGTCGACACCCGGGATGTACTCGGTGGTGAGCACCCCGTCCAGCGGGTTCACCTTGCCGACCGCACCCTCGGAGAACTTGGACAGCAGGGAGCCGATGAGCTCGGGGTCGGAGCCGATGTTGGCGTAGAACCACTTCGGCTTGTAGTTCAGCTTCATCGCCACCAGCTGGCTCAGCGCGGTGTACGCCGGCACGTTGAAGCCGAGCACGAGATCGGCGCCCGAGGCCTTCAGCGCGGCGATCTGCGGGGCGACGTCGGTGTTGCCTGAGGTGTACTTCGCCACCTTGACGATCTGTTTGTCGATGTAGCGGCGCACGCCCTTCTCGCTGTCGACGCCGAGGTCGTCGTCCTGCAGGAACAGGCCGACCTTGGCGTCCGGCATGTTCTTGGCCACCCACTGGCCGATGATCTTGCCCTCGATCTCGTAGTCGGGCTGCCAGCCGAAGGTGTAGGGCTTCGCCTTGGGATCGTTACCCCATTGGATGGATCCGGAGGAGACGAACAGGTCGGGGACCTTCTCGCTGTTGAGGAAGTCCACGACCGCGCTGTGCGTCGGAGTGCCAAGCGCGCCCAGCATCGCGAAGACCTGGTCCTTGAGCACCAGCTCGTTAGTGACCTCGCTGGTGGTGGTCGGGTTGTAGCCGTCATCGCGGACGATGTACTTGATCTTGCGTCCGTTCACGCCGCCGTTGGCGTTGACGTAGTCGAAGTAGGCCTGGGCACCGGTGGGGATCTCGCTGTAGCCGGGCGCGGCGACACCGGTGAGGGGGAAGGTGGCGCCGACGGTCACCGTGTCCTTGGTGATGCCCACTTCGGCAGCAGCGGTGTCGCTGCTGCTGCCACTGGAGGGTCGCCCGCCTGCACCGCAGGCGGCGACGAGCGCCCCAACCGTGATGAGCCCGGCGATCCGGGTCATCTGCTTGGTCCATCTTTTCATTGCATTGCCTCCTGTTGTGGGTGGATTGGTGCTGTGTCAGGGCTCTGGCGCCGTCGCCAGGCGTTACGGATCGTGCCGACCAGGCCCGCTGGTGCGAGCAGGATGACGAGCACGAGGGTGAGTCCGTAGACGAGCGGAGCGAGCTGTGCGGACTGCAGGTCACCGAGGCCCAGGCTCTGTCCGAGTCCGGTGACCGCCTGCGGCAGGAACGTCAGAAGTGCGGCACCGATGAGGGCGCCGAAAAGGCTGCCGAGGCCGCCCAGAACCACCGCGGTCAGCAGGGACAGCGACAGCGTGAGCGGGAAGCCGCTCGGTGCTGCGATCCGCACGACCATGGCCATCACGCCGCCGGCGAGACCGGCGCAGGCTGCGCTGACCACGAACGCCTTGACCCGGGCACGGCCTACGTTGATGCCGGCGAGCTCCGCCGCGGCCTCGTCGTCGCGCACGGCGCGCCAGGTGCGACCCACTCTGCTTGCGGATAGGTTCGCCAGGAGCACGAAGCTGATGATGAGGCCGATCCACCCGACATACGCCAGGTACTTGGTGCCTGTGACGTCGTGCGCGGTGAGGAAGTACACGGCGTCCGCGAACCAGCCCGGGGCCTCCGGCGTGGAGACGGACAGGCCCTGCTCGCCGCCGAGGTTGTCACCGAAGAACGATGCGATGCCGGGCATGGCTACGGCCAGGGCCAGGGTCGCTCCCGCGATGTACGGACCGTGCAGTCGCGCCGCGGCCACACCCACCACCGCACCGACCACCACGGTCACCAGCACGGACAGGAGCATGACCACCGGCAACGGCAGAGGCTTGTCGACGTCGTGCAGCATCAGCGCCGCCGTGTAGGCGCCCACGGCCATCAGTGCTCCGTGACCCAGGGACAGCTGGCCGTTGAGACCGGTCAGCACGGTGAGGCCACCGACGGCGATGCCGAGGTAGGCCATGGTGGCGAACTGACCCTGCCGGAACGGGCTGACCGACTCCAGGACCAGTATCACGACCACCAGCCCGATCAGCCCGCCGATGAGGTTGCGTCTCAACGGGGTCCGGCGCAGATGACCGATCAGCGAACCGAATGCCACCCGGGACACCTCAGACCCTCCGTGCCGTCGCGTGGGAGAACAGGCCTGCGGGTCGGACCAGGAGCACCACGATCAAGATGGCCAGTGATGCGAGCGCCACGAGGTCGGATCCGACGTACCCACTCACGAAGCTGAGGCTCACGCCGAGCAGAAGACCCCCCACGACCGCACCGCCCGGGCTGTCGAGTCCACCGAGCACTGCTGCGACGAATCCGTAGACGACGACCGAGTCCATGTACGAGGGGGAGACCAGGCTGCCGCCGGCGATCAGCAGCCCTGACAAGGAACCAACCACGGCGGCGAGGGCCCAGCCGAGGGTGAGCATCCGGGTCACCTTCACGCCGAGCATGCGGGAGACTTCCTGGTTGAACGCGGAGGCGCGCATCTTGAGGCCGATGTCGGTGTGCTGGAACAGCGCGACCAGCAGCAGCATCACGACGGCCACCGAGCAGATCGTGAAGACAGCGAACCCGGTTAGCGCGATCGTCACGCCGCCTGCCTCGAAGCCGCGCAGCCCGAAGGGCGCCGGGAAGGACCGGAAGCCTGACCCGAAGATGATCGCGGCCACGGCGTGGATGACGACGAACAGCCCCAGGGTCAGGATGATCGCGTTGATCTCGGGCTTGCCCTCGACCGGACGGATGACCACCCGCTCGATGACGGCACCGAGCACCAGGCCGGACAGGAGCGCCGCCGCGAAGCCAATCCAGTAGGACATCCCCGCATCCACGATCACCAGTGCGACGTACGTCGTGATCATCGCCATCGGCGCCTGGGCGAAGTTCACGATCCGCGTCGAGCGCCAGATGAGCACGAGCGCCAGCGCGAAGGCGGCGTAGACCATGCCCAGGGTCAGGCCCGTGAGGAAGGTGGTCAGGAGTTGCTGCACAAATTCTCCGGTGGTCGTGGGGTTTCAGAATCCGAGGTAGGCGTGGCGCAGCTTCTCGTCCGCGGCGAGGGCTGTTGCCTCGTCCTGGGCGACCAGCCGGCCGAGGTTGAGCACGACGCCGATGTCGGCGATGGAGAGGGCGCTGCGTGCGTTCTGCTCGACGAGTACGACGGTCAGGCCCTCAGACTCCGCAAGGCCCCGGACCAGCTCGAAGATCTGGGCGACGGCCCGGGGGGCGAGCCCCAGGGACGGCTCATCGAGCAGCAACACCTTCGGCTCCGCCATCAGCGCGCGCCCGATCACGAGCATCTGCCGTTCACCGCCAGAGAGGACATGGGCGATCGCGTTCCGCCGATCGTTGAGCAGAGGAAATATGGAGTACACCCGGTCGAAGTCGGCGGGGCGCGAGCGATCGGCCCGCCCCAGCCCTCCGAGCCGCAGGTTCTCCTCGACGGTGAGCTCGGTGATCACCCCACGCCCCTCGGGGACGTGGGCGAGCCCGAGTCCCGGCATCTTCTCTGCCGGCATACGGGCGAGGTCCTGGCCGTCAAGGTGCACGCTGCCCCGATCGGGGCGGATCAGTCCCGACACGGTGCGCAGCAGGGTCGTCTTGCCGGCACCGTTGGCGCCGAGGACCGCCGTAATCTTGCCCTTGGGTGCGGTGAAGGTCACGCCGTCCAGCGCCTTCACCGGGCCGAAGCTGGTGGTCAGGTCACGTATGTCGAGCACGGTCAGCCCCCGATCCGGTCGGGCCGGGCCGGATCGGGGCGTGGTCCACCTCGTTGCCCAGGTAGGCCGACAGCACGGCGGGGTCGTCGCGGATCTGGTCCGGACCGCCGCGGGCGATCACCCGTCCGAAGTCGAGCACGACAAGGTGGTCGCACACCTTCATCACCAGGTCCATGTGGTGCTCGACGAGCATCACCGACATCCGGTCGGCCAGCCCGCGGATGAGATCACCGAGCTCGTCCATCTCGTCGCCCGACAGGCCGCTGGCCGGCTCGTCGAGCAGGAGCAGATCTGGCTCGGAAACCAGGGCCCGGGCCAGGGCCACCCGCTTGCGGATCGGGTAGGGCAGGCTGGTCGGGAACCGTGAGGCGTACCCCTCGATCTGCAGCTCGTTCAGCACGGCGGCGGCCCGCTCGCGCAGCGCCCGCTCGTCCTTGCTGCTGCGAGGCAGGCCAAGCAGACCGGAGAAGAACCCGGCGCCGGCGTGCCGGTCGGC
>PKWT01000221.1:0-1499 GCA_003132125.1 Micrococcales bacterium
CCCAGATGGCGCCAGCGCCGCAGGCCAAGGGTGCGCAGCGCGACGAATTCCCGGACGGGGATAAGGGTTCAGAGCAGCCCGAGCAGAAGTCGCAGGGCAAGGTCGACTTCGACCATCTCGTGGGCGGAAAGTCGACCGACCATGACCCCGAGCCGCAGCTCGCCATCGACGGCAGCCATCTGGTCGACGAGCACTTTGGTCGTCGTACCGCCCAAGTCGATGTCAGGTCTGAAGACCGCTGGCGCAGCTCGGGTCGAGGTGGGGGCGACGATCACCGTCGACAAGAGGATGGGGCCCTGAAGCTCGACGGCGTATCGCATGCTCTTCTGCTCGTGACCCCGGGCGTTCTTGGCTGCGCGCAGACGATAGACGTCACCACGCACGGATCTCGTCCATCTCCTGGGCGATGGCTGCCAGCTCGGCCTGGTCTTCGGGATCGTTGCGCAGGCGCTCGGCGTCCGCAATGGCGCGGGCGTAGAGATCCTCGAGGTAGCTCTTGTGGATCAGCTCGCGCAACACCTCGGAGGTCTTGCGCCCGCGAGTCAGGACCCGAAGCTCCTCCGTGGTGCGCTCATCCGGCCGGAAGCTGATCGTCTGGGTCATGTAAACGATTGTAATACACATGAGTGACATTGGTAGGGCTCTCGACAACTGACGGCGCGAACGGTATTCGACACCGCCAGCGCCGCACGAATCGGTTCGAGCAGCGGAGGCGGCTAGACTTCACGGCACAGGCATTGACCCGGCTATCACCGGCGAGCCTCCGGAAGAACGGGCTCGCAAGCACACGGCATACGACGTGGCTCACGAGCCTCACTAGAACCGGACGGGTGGGCCCGTGAGCGCCTCAGACCAGAGCGGTCGTATTGCCGCCCTCCCACCAGAGGGTGTCCGTGCGGCAAGCGAGGTGGTACCGCGGTGCCGTTCAGACCGCAGGCGGGCTTTCCGGAGCCCGCGCTGTGACTGGGTGACATCGTCCTCGTGGTGACAGCCTTACCCACGATGACAAATGACGGAGATGTGCCGATGACCTACCCCAAGGTCGACTTCCTGCCCGATCAGACCACTGCTGACCACGCTGCGCGCGTGGGTGTGGTGGCGAGCCCGAAGTTCCCCGAGATCGAGGAGCGCATCCTCAAGTACTGGGACGAGGACGGCACCTTCATGGCCTCGGTCGAGGCACGGGACGCGGGTGAGAACGGCGAGAACGAGTTCGTCTTCTACGACGGCCCGCCGTTCGCCAACGGCCTGCCGCACTACGGCCACCTGCTCACCGGATACGTGAAGGACCTCATCCCGCGCTACCAGACCATGCGGGGGCGCCGGGTCGAGCGCCGGTTCGGCTGGGACACCCACGGGCTGCCGGCCGAGCTCGAGGCACAACGGGTGCTGGGCCTGAAGACCAAGGGCGAGATCCTTGAGCTGGGCATCGAGGAGTTCAACGCCGCCTGCCGCGAGTCCGTCCTGAAGTACACCGACGACTGGCAGGCCTATGTGCA
>PKWT01000221.1:1528-1836 GCA_003132125.1 Micrococcales bacterium
TCCAACCACGAGCTGCGGATGGATGACGACGTCTACCAGATGCGCCAGGACCCGGCGGTCACCGTCGGCTACCGCCTTGACAGCGGTGAGCTGGCGCTGATCTGGACGACGACCCCATGGACCTTGGTGAGCAACCTGGCGATGGCGGTGAACCCTGACGTCGACTACGTCGTGGTCGAGGGTGACATCAACGGTGGCAATGAGCGCTACCTGCTGGCGGAGGCGAGGGTTGCGGCATACAGCCGTGAGCTCGGCGAGGACGCCAGCGAGCGGATCGTGCAGCGGCTCAAGGGATCCGAGCTGCTCGG
>PKWT01000221.1:1893-2634 GCA_003132125.1 Micrococcales bacterium
GTTCACCGCCCCGGTCGTGGACTACGAAGGCATGCTGGTCTTCGACGCCAACCTGGCGATCATCGACCACCTCAAGGCCCGCACGGAGGGCAGGACCGAGGATGGTGCCGCCGGTTCGACGACGCCCGGCACGGTGCTGCTTCGCCGAGAGACCTACGACCACTCCTACCCGCACTGCTGGCGCTGCCGCGAGCCCCTGATCTACATGGCGGTGTCGAGCTGGTTCGTCGAGGTGACAAAGGTCCGGGACCGCATGGTCGAGCTCAACGAGCAGATCACCTGGGTGCCCGAACACGTCAAGCACGGACAGTTCGGCAAGTGGCTGTCCAACGCGCGCGACTGGTCGATCAGCCGAAACCGCTTCTGGGGCAGCCCGATCCCGGTGTGGCAGTCCGACGACCCGACGTACCCGCGGACCGATGTCTACGGCTCNNCCCAACCCGGACGACCCCACCGGTCGGTCGACGATGCGCCGTGTCCCGGACGTGCTTGACGTGTGGTTCGACTCCGGCTCGATGTCGTTCGCCCAGGTGCACTACCCGTTCGAGAACGCCGAGTGGTTCGAGAATCACTTCCCGGGCGACTTCATCGTGGAGTACATCGGTCAGACCCGTGGTTGGTTCTACACGATGCACGTGCTGGCGACCGCCCTGTTCGACCGGCCCGCGTTCTCCTCGTGCGTCAGCCACGGCATCGTCCTGGGCAACGACGGCCTGAAGATGAGCAAGTCGCTGGGCAACT
>PKWT01000333.1 GCA_003132125.1 Micrococcales bacterium
GGCCCGGGCAGGACATGACGCCAAACCGCGCGTTCGCTGCGCAGCGGGCAGTGGCTACTGAGTCCGGAACACCTCCGACTGACGTCTTTGTTTCACGTGAAACAGCCAGCAGCGAATACATCGAGCAGCTGTCCGAACGAGAGCAGCTCGCCGCCTCTTTGCCGGAGCCCGGCACGGAGACGCCCCTGGCCCGGGCGGTCGCGGAGGACGCGCGCCGGCGGATCTCGTTGACCGGCAAGATCTTCCCCAAGCCCGATCACACCCGGGTCTTGACTGTGGCCAACCAGAAGGGCGGGGTGGGCAAGACAACCACCACGGTGAACGTTGCCGCTGCCCTCGCCCAAGCTGGGCTTCGCGTCCTTGTTGTCGACATTGATCCTCAAGGGAACGCCAGCACCGCACTGGGAGTCGATCACCACGCTGACGTCCCCAGCATCTACGACGTCCTGGTGGACGGTAAGGCCATCGTCGACGTGGTGCAGGAGTGTGTCGACGTTCCCAACCTGTGGTGTGTCCCGGCGACCATAGATCTTGCCGGTGCCGAGATCGAGCTGGTGTCGCTGGTCGCCCGCGAGATGCGGATGCAGCGCGCGTTGACCGCTTATCTTGACGGCACGGCAGAGCGCGGCGAAGAACGCTACGACTACGTGCTGATCGACTGCCCGCCGAGCCTGGGACTGCTCACCGTCAACGCGTTTGTCGCCGCGGATGAGGTCTTCATCCCGATCCAGTGCGAGTACTACGCGTTGGAGGGGCTCTCCCAGCTGCTGAAGAACGTCGAGCTGATCAAGAGCCACCTCAACCCCGGCCTGCACGTCTCGACCATCCTGCTGACCATGTACGACGGTCGCACCCGCCTTTCGGCCCAGGTCGCTGAGGAGGTGCGAACTCACTTCCCCGATCACGTGCTGCGAACGTCAGTTCCTCGTTCGGTGCGAATCTCGGAGGCCCCGAGCCATGGACAGACCGTGATGACGTATGACCCTTCCAGCAGCGGGGCTCTGTCCTACCTCGAGGCGGCGGGTGAGCTGGCGGACCGTGGCGCGGTTGGCCAGGACGCAACCGGGTTCACCCACGTGTCGCAGAACATTTCCCCGAACAGTCACTAGCGTGTGTCCATCCCGGGCGGGAAACTCGCTCCGGTCATGTGTGCTTCAGAGAGGTCAAGGGCTATGAGTGAAAAGCGTCGTGCACTGGGTCGTGGACTCGGAGCGCTCATCCCGACGACTCCGGTGGGGGATGGCCGCAGCCGGCCGATGGACGTCTTCTTCAGAGACAACTCGGCTGGCCGAACCGGGTCGACCACGACCGTTTCACGTGAAACACCTCAGAACGGTTCCCGTCAGATCAACGGTTCAGGCGCCGGGCAGGATGACGGCGGGCTCCGCGGCGACAATGCAGCAGTCGCCACCACCTCCGTGGACCATCCAGATGAGTCGGGGCTCGATCTTGCGCCGGTCCCAGGGGCGCGCTACGCCGAACTCTCAGTGCTCAGCATCCGGCCGAACCCGAGGCAACCGCGCAAGGTCTTCGACGATGACGACATGGCCGAGCTGGTCAACTCGATCCGCGAGGTGGGGGTGCTTCAGCCGGTCGTCGTGCGGCCTATCCCGACCGAGGAGCTCGATAGCTCCACAGGTCAGGGCCCTGATGGGGCAGAGCGACCACAGTTCGAGCTGATCATGGGCGAGCGTCGCTGGCGGGCCACCCAGGCCGCCGGGCTGGCGTTCATCCCGACGATCATCAAGGACACCGACGACGATGACCTCTTGCGGGATGCCCTCCTCGAGAACCTGCACCGCAGCCAGCTGAACTCGTTGGAAGAAGCAGCCGCGTACCAGCAGCTGCTGGACGACTTTGGCTGCACGCATGACGAGCTGGCGACCCGGATAGGTCGGTCACGGCCACAGATCTCCAACACTCTGCGTCTGCTCAAGCTTCCCCCGCTGGTGCAGCGCCGTGTCGCCGCTGGTGTCTTGAGTGCCGGGCACGCCCGGGCCCTGCTCGGGCTCGCCGACGGTGCGTCGATGGAGCGCCTCGCTCAGCGGGTCGTGGCCGAAGGCCTTTCGGTGCGCAGCGTCGAAGAGATTGTCACGCTCGGAGGTGATGATGCTCCCCGAGTTCGGAAGCCACGCGCCGGTGGTCGCCACCCTCAGATGGATGACCTGGCTTCCCGGCTGTCCGACCGCTTTGACACCCGGGTGAGGATCAACCTGGGTCAGCGGAAAGGCAAGCTGACCGTCGAGTTCGCCTCGGTCGAGGACCTCAACCGGATCGTTGCCATGTTCGGCCCCGCCCCGGCCTAGGCGGCCTGCACGGTGGTCCCCCTGAGGCCACGGACAGCCACGAGCAAACGTCAACTGGTCGTCAGCGCGCGTTCAACGATGCCGGCGTAGACGCCCGACGCTTCAAGTCCGGCAGCCTCGATCGCCATCGGGAAGAGTGACGTCTCCGTCATTCCGGGGGAGACGTTGGCCTCCAGGAACCACGGACGCTCGTCGGCGTCGATGATCAGGTCAACCCGGCTCAGGTGCCGGTGGCCGAGCGTGCGGTAGGCCGTGAGGCTGGCGGCGGCCGCGGAGTCGGCTGCCGAGCTGCTCAGCCGTGCCGGAGTGAAGAACTCCGTGGCACCGGCGGTGTAGCGCGCCTCGTAGCTGTAGACGCCCCCGTCCGGCACGATCTCGACCGCGGGCAGGCTCCGGGCCTGGCCGTACTCGTCCTCGACGATCGAGATGGCCACCTCGGTACCTGCAACAAACTGTTCAATCAGGACGATATCACCATATGCATAGGCCGCAATCATCGCGGACGGGAGATCCACAGCGGACCTGACGATGGTCAGTCCGAGCGCGGACCCCCCGCGTGTTGGCTTCACCGCCAACGGCAGGCCGAGCGAGTCGACCACAGACTCCAGCAGCGCAGGAGCGCCGAGCTCACGGAACGTGGCGTGGGAGAGTGCTACACCGGTCGGTGTGGAGACGCCCGCAGCGGACAGCAACGCCTTGGCGACAGGTTTGTCCCACGTGAGGTGGCAGGACGCCGGACGAGAGCCGACGTACGCAATACCCAATGATGCCAACACATCCCGCAAGGCTCCATCTTCGCCAGTGGCGCCATGCAGCACCGGCCAGATGACCTCGGGGGGCGAGCTCTTGATCGCGGCGACAAGGGTTTGGTCCACGTCGCGGACGTGGACCTCGACGCCGGAACGGCTGAGCGCGTCAGCAACGCGGCGGCCCGAACGCAGTGACACATCGCGTTCGTGGCTGAGGCCGCCGGCCAGAACCAGGACGTGCCTCATGGTGACATCCTCACGACGAAGGTGACGCGGGCAGGCGCCCACGCGTTGATGCAAGGGAGCACGATGCCCACTGAAGATCTCACCAAGCGCATCATGAGAGGTCAGCGGCGGGGGACTGAACGCCGTGGGACGGAGCGGTGCGACCAGCGGTCACGTCGTACGGGCCGAAGGTCTCGAGCAGCTCCAGCTCGGACTGCACCACGCCGGCGAACCGCCGCACTCCCTCGCGGATGCGGCCTGGATCGGGATAGCAGTAGGACAGCCTCACGTTGCGATGCCCGGTGCCGTCGGCGAAGAAGGCCGTTCCCGGCACGTAGGCCACTCGCTCCGTGATCGCCCGCGGCAGCATGGCTTTGGCGTTGAGGCCCTCCGGCAGGGTCAGCCAGACATAGAAGCCGCCCTCGGGGTGCGTCCAGCTCGCCTGGGGAAGGAGAGCGCTCAGGGACTCGATCATGGCATCGCGCCGCTCTCGGTAGAGCTCGCGGTAGACCTTGATCTGGGCCTTCCAGTCGCAGGTGGCCAGATAGGCCGAAACGGTCATCTGCGTGTATGCGGATGGGCACAGAATTGCCGATTCATTTGCCAGCACGAGCTTTTCGCGCACGGCATGGGGAGCAAGTGCCCAGCCCACGCGAAGTCCCGGCGCGAACGTCTTGGAGAAGGTTCCGAGATAGACCACGCCGTCCTCGGACAACGAGCGCATGGCGGCAGTCGGCTCACCGTCGAAACCGAGCAGGCCGTAGGGGTTGTCCTCGAGCACCAGGATGCCGTGACGCTGGCAGATCTCGAGGATCAGTGGTCGTCGTTGCACGGATAACGTGGTGCCAGCAGGGTTGTGGAAGTTCGGGACGGTGTAGAGGAACTTGATCCGCTTGCCGGAGGCCAACAGCTCACGGATGCGCTCCTCGAGGGCCTGCGGCACGAGGCCGTCATTGTCGGAGGCGACATGGGCAACGTCAGCCTGATAGGACGCGAAGACCCCCAGGGCTCCGACATAGCTGGGCGCCTCGGCAAGCACGACATCGCCGGGGTCGATGAAGATGCGCGTCACGAGGTCCAAAGCCTGTTGGGACCCGGTGGTCACCACGACATCGTCCGCGTGGGCGGAGATCCCTTCCAGCGCCATGACCTCCAGGATCTGCTCGCGCAACGTCGGGTCGCCCTGCCCGGAGCCGTACTGCAGAGCCGTCAGCCCCTGCGTCGCGAGCATCTGTGCGACGGTGGCGGCGACCGTGTCCATGGGCAGCGCCGAGAGGTACGGCATACCGCCGGCAAGGGAGACGACCTCAGGACGCGAGGCGACGGCGAACAGTGCGCGGATCTCAGAGGTGGTCATGCCCGCGGTGCGTTGCGCGTAGGACTGCACCCACGGGTCGAGGCGCGAGCCGCGCGAGGGCTCAGGGAGGGCGACCGCGGGGTGCGCGATGGCGCGCGAGGGCTGAGCTGCTGTGTCGGTCATGACCATCCTCCTCGCCCCGTCGACTGGGGTGGCTGGAACCAAGGGGTATGCCGCGCTGTGCGGCACGTGGTAGGAGTCTCCCATGCAGGTTCCTGCTGAGGGTGGTTCGACTCGTGACCGCGACGTGTTTCACATGAGACGTCGCCGGGCAGTCGTGCCTGTTTGTGGGGGTGTTTCGTCATGAATGGTGCCGGACGTCAGATCCTCTCGCTGACCCTGGATCGCGTACAGGACTTGCCGGAACCGTGCGCTTCGTGCATCTTCTGGGAGCTCGATCCCGCGTTGGCGGCCGCATCCATCGCGCGCGGGGACCACGGTCTGGATAAGGAGTCGTGGCTGTCAGCTGCGATGTTGGAATGGGGCAGCGTCGGCCAGATCGCCTACGTCGACGAGGTTCCCGCGGGGTACGTGACCTATGCGCCGCCGTATCTGGTGCCGCGGGCGGCCGCCTTCCCCACGTCACCCGTGTCTGCCGATGCCGTGATCCTGATGACCGCGCGGGTGGTCGACGACTTCAGCGGTCAGGGGATTGGGCGAGTGCTCATCCAGAGCGCGGCGAAGGACGTGATGCGTCGCGGGGTGCGGGCGATCGAGGCCTTCGGGTACCGCGGGGACCCCGACTCAGCCAAAGCGGCGTGCGTGATCCCTGTGAGCTTCCTGACCGCGGTGGGTTTCAAGACCGTGCGCGAGCACCGGACCTACCCTCGCCTGCGCCTTGACCTGCGTACGACCTTGACCTGGCGTGAAGAAATGGAGGCCGCAGTGGAGCGGCTGTTGGCCTCAGTCCGGGCGCCAAGCCTGGGCGAGGGTCGTCGCGCCCCAAGCGTCTGAGGGTCATCACGGTGGCGCATCGTCGGTGGCGACGTCAGGCCGGTTTGTCCTGGGCGGCGCGTTGCGCTTCGAGAAAGGCGCGCAGGTCATGGAGACGTAGAACGCCGGTTGCGATGGTGTCATCCTCGCCGAGGTACATGCGTTGAAGGGCAATGACAATTGCCTCCGCCAAGGTGTCCCGAAACGCTGGGTCGGCCAGCTTCGCCGCGTCCTCTTCATGGCTGAGATAACCCGCCTCGATCCTCACGGTGGGCATCCGGGTGCGCTGGAGCAAGACCCACGCGCGGGGGTGGGAACGACAGTCGGCCAACCCGGTGCGGGCCACAACCTCGCGTTGGATCAGGTCGGCGAAATGCTCGCCCACGGCGGACCACGCGCCGAAGCGTTCCTGGCCGTAGAAGAACGTGGCGACGCCGCTGGCTCGTGACTGATCAGTGGAGTCGCAGTGCAGGGACAACATGATGTCGGCGCCGGACTCGTTGGCCATCGTCGCGCGCTCGAGCTCGTCGGGGCAGGTTGTCGCGGATCGGGTGAACAGTACGGTCACACCAATGGCGCTGAGGCGGCCTTCGACGCGTCGGGCCAGGTCGAGTGTGACCTCGGACTCCGTCAGGCCATGGGCGATGGTCCCGGTCTCATCCCCGCCGTGACCGGGATCCAGGACAACGGTCCGCCCTGTCAGGCTGTGTCCGGAGCGCCGGACAAGCTCTTGCTCACGCAGAGTGTGCGGCGACCCACCGGACACGGCACGAGACAGGTCGGCGAAAGCTCTCAGCGTCTCGGGACCGACGTGGCCGTCCACTGCTAGCCCCACCCCGCGCTGGAAGTGTCGGACCGCCTTCTCGGTGTTGGCACCAAACACGCCATCGACCCGGTCGGGGCTGAAACCCAGGGTCAGGAGGCGCTCCTGCAGTTGGGCGACATCGTCACCCTGCAACAGATGGCCGGGGGTGTGGGAGAGAATGCGGTCGCCCAACGTCCAGCGGGCGCCGTCGAGGGCAATGTAGGTCTGTGGTCCGACGATGCCGTCGACGAGCAGACCTCGCCGCTGCTGGAACGCCCGCACCGCGTGGGCCAGCTCTTCGTCGTAGACGTCGGACAACTGGCTCTCTGGCTGCACAGACTCTGCAGGGTCAGCCGGCCCGTCAGCCCCTGGCGCCGCAAGGGCCAGGTCGCAGGTGGCCTGCAAAAGGGCGCGGATGGAACGCACCACGACCCCCTCGTCGCCGAGGCGGTAGAGCGCAACGGGCTGGTTCGACATACCTGCCCCTCCGGCATGGAGCCGTCACGATTGACAGCAGTAACCGAGCCTAATGGCAATACCGGGATGACGTGCAGTCCCCATCAGGCTTGCCCGTCACGAGCTCGGGCGGGGCGCAGTCAGCCGAGGTATTCAGACAGCTCGCGGAGCAGTTTGGGCTTGGGTAGGGCACCTACGAGGCTCTTGACCACCTTGCCCTTGACGTAGACGTTCATCGTCGGGATGCCCGTGATGCCGTACCGCGAGGTGACCTCAGGGTTCTCATCGGTGTTGAGCTTGACCACCGAAACCTTGCCGGCGTGCTCGGTGGCCAGCTCCTCGAGGATCGGGGCCACCGCCTTGCAGGGGCCGCACCAGGGCGCCCAGAAATCGACGATGACCGGCACCTCGCTCATCAGGACGTCGGTGTCGAACGTCGCGTCGGTGGTCTCCTTGGTAGCTCCCACGGCGGGGGCTCCTTTCCTGGGTTGAAGCTGGTATCTGGAAACGATCGGTGTGCTGGTCAAGAGTGGCTAGCTGACGACACCCGTGTGGGCAGCCTGCTCAGGCGTGACACCACGAGCCGGCTCCGCGTCGAGATGAAGATCGGCGAGGAACCGCTCGGCGTCCAGTGCTGCAGCGCAGCCCGAGCCCGCGGCCGTGATCGCCTGGCGGTAGGTGTGGTCGACGAGGTCGCCCGAGGCGAAGACGCCCGGGACGTTGGTGGCTGTAGTGCCACTGCCGACCTGCACGTAGCCCTGGGAGTCGAGGGCGACGACACCCTTGACCAGCTCGTTGCGGGGGTCATGGCCGATGGCGACGAACACGCCTGTGACGGGCAGCAGTCGCGTCTCGCCGGTGACCGTGTCACGCAGGGTCACGCCGGTCACCTTGTCCTCACCGTGGATGGCGTCCACGGCTGAGTTCCACGCGAATTGGATCTTGTCGTTGGTCAGCGCGCGATCGACCATGATCTTGGAGGCGCGGAGCGCGTCGCGTCGGTGCACGATCGTCACGGATCGGGCGAACCTGGTCAGGAAGGTGGCNNCGCTTCTCGTCGGGCAGTCCGAGCTGACGGTAGGCCGAGCCCATCGCCAGGATCACAGCGTGGGCCGACCAGGTGTTGCCTTCACCGTCTGTGACCGTCTTGACGGGGCCCTCGAGGGACACCGCGGTGACGTCGTCCCGGATGAGCTCTGCGCCGAAACGCTCGGCCTGGGCGCGCATGGCATCCATCAGGTCAGGACCCATGATCCCGGTCGGGAAACCGGGGAAGTTCTCGACCTCGGTGGTGTTCATCAGTGCGCCACCCGCGGTGACCGAACCCTCGAAGATAACCGGGTTGAGGTTGGCACGGGCGGCATAGACCGCGGCCGTGTAACCAGCCGGTCCTGAGCCGATGATGATGACGTTACGAACGTCGGTACTGCTCACGCTGCTCACGCTCGACTTTCCTTCGTGGTTGGGGGGCTCTCGTCTGCTGTCAACCGATCCTATGGCGAGGTTGTTCCACCACAGCCACTGGCCACGTGGCTCGGAGCAGCCGCCCGGACCGCTCAGTGGAGCACGACGCCCTGATGCAACAAGGACGCGTCGGCCTGTGAGCACGCTCGCCCGACGGCATAGGCGGTCGGCACGCCGTTGGTCGTGGCCACGATGATCACCGCAGGTTGTCCCTCGTAGAACGCGAGATCGGCCTGGACCAGCTGGGCGCCACCGGCGCCGATGGCATTGAGGCAGCTGTTGAGACCACTGGTCGTGCCGATCGGGCCGAGGTCTGAGGATGAGGTTGCCAGCGGTTGGGGCGAGTCGAACGCGACGTCGCGCAGTCTTCGGGTCTGCACCACGAAGTTGGCCTGGGTGTATCGGACAGCGGACACGCGGATCCGGATCGAGGCCGGCGCCAGGGCGTTACCGGGCACGGACTTCTCGCTGCTGCTCGGCGGGGCCGAGCCGCTGGAATCTCGTGCGGCGGAGGCGAGGCCGGACGAGGCGGCGCTGGTCACACCGCCGGACGAGTTTTCGCGGACCAGGTTGTTGCCGAGGACTCCGATCAGGACAACCGCAGCCGCGGCGCCGGCGAGCGAGAAGAGGAGTCGGCGAGGGCGGCGGCGCGTGGCAAGGAGCGGGGTGACCGACGCGCCCGAGGCGAGGACCGCTCGTTGGGCCTGCTCGGCGGCGAGGCTCGCGCTGATCCGCTCGACCAGGTAGGCCGGCATCGGGTCGGGCTCCGGTAGCCCAGACAGAAGGGCGCGAACACCGGTCTGGTCGTCGTCCGGCGACGATCCGACGGGTTTGCGGGGGGCGATCAGGGTGCTCACCTCGATGTCGGTAACGNNGGACGGTAGGTGCGCCGTCTGCTCCACCTGGGGTATGACGTCAGGAGGGTGCCATTGGTTCCTTCGGAGGGTGGCTCATGGGTACGTCGGCTGGCGCAGGAAGACCCAACAACGGCACCATCGCGGCCCGTCCTCGAGCGCATCGGGACTTGATGGTGCCCTCCGCGACATCAAGGATGCTGGCCGCTTCGGTGATGCTGATCCCGTGCATGTCGACCAGCACCAAGGCCATCCGCTGGCCTTCGGGGAGCTGCTCGAGTGCCCGTTGGACGTCAAGTCGGACATCAACACTGTGATGGTGGTCGTGCCTGTCGGCCAGGTCGCCGTGGTCGGCATCAGGCAGACCGACGACAGGCTTGATCCGCCGCAGTCGGTCCAGACATGAGTTGACCACGATGCGATGCAGCCAGGTGGTGACCGCGGCGTCACCTCGGAAGGAGTCGGCACGGCGAAAGGCCGCGATGAACGCTTCCTGCACAGCATCGGCGGCCATCTCAGGGTCGCGGGTGGTCCGAAGTGCGACCGCCCACATCCGATCGCGGTGGCGACGGAAGATCTCGCCGAATGCTTCAGCGTCGCCGGCGCAGTGTGCGGAGAGCAGCTCACGGTCGGACAGCTCGAGAAGGTCGTCCAGGCGTGACATCAGGGCGCACTCAGCTGAGTGCGATCTCCGAGATCGCGGCGCGGAACCAGGGAGCGTCCGGAGCCAGCTTGGTGAACCAGACGATGACGTACTGCGCTCGGGGCATGGTGCTGGCGGCCTTGAGCACGACATGTCCGCTGGCCGCGGTGGCGCTGCCGATGACGGTGGCTCCGTCGAGCCCGGGAGTGGTCGCGGCATAGACCGTGAGGTCGACGGGTCCTTTGGCAAGGTCGATGGCGACCTGACTCACCGACGTCGGCTGCCCGAGGTCCAGGAGCACCCCGACTCCCTTCTTCGGCAGTCCGCCGAAAGCTGACGAGTTGTAGCCCTCGGAGCTCCACGAGGTCGCGGGATTGCCGTCGTAGACCCGAGCCGCCTGGGCGTTGTTCTCGTTCCTGTCGCCTTGAGGGTCGAAGCCGGTGGCCGACAGGATCGCGATGGGCTGACCCCCGGGCGGCCCCACCTGAGTGGCCTCGGGAGTCGATGGACCAGTTGCCACGGGTGGCGCAGTCACGGTCACTGTGCCCTTGGGTGCGGCGTCCGGCTGCCTGACGCCCTGACCTATGGACTGCAAACCGAAGTAGCCGACGATCAGTGACAGGGCCACGAACGTCGCAACGATGATGACGACGATCTTGGACTGATCCTGGCTGGGAGCTTGGGCGGTCGAGGCTGGGAGCATCGGCAGCGGCGGTTCGATCTCGTCGTAGTGGGCGGACAGGGCCTCGGGCAGCGTCATCCGCTCACCGTCGAGGGCGGTGTCCCCCAGAGCCGCAGCCGCCTTGTCGGTGGCGGCTCTGGCGAAGGAACCGACCCTGCCTCCGACCGCGCCAGCCGCTGCGCCGGCGCCCGCAAGAGCACTTCCGACGACCTTTGCCGCGGCTGCACCGGGTGTCACCGTTACACCGGGCGCTACAGGCTGGTCGCCAACCACCGGGCCGCCGGTTGACCCCAAGTCCCGCCGTGGCTGTTCCAGGACGGCTGTCGGGTGGACCTCGACCGTGACCGCTTCGACGCGATGGACCGCCTCACGTGACCACGGTGCGATCTGGCTGGCGAAGTCGCCGGGCGTCAGCGGACCAGTGTCCTCGTTGAGCGTCATCCGACAGAGGGCATCGAGATCACCGGGAACCCCTGCGGCGATCTCGGACGGCGCCGCGACCCCACCGACGACCCGCGGTGCGGGCTCGACGCCGACGACCTGCTCGTTCAGGGGCCATCGACTGGTCAGGGCGGCATAGGCCACCGCGACCACGGCGACGGCGTCTCGGCGTGATGCTGCGGCCGCATCAGGCTCTTCGGTCCCGTTGATCGCGGCGTCGACAGCCAGGCCGCTGACCTTGATCGCGCCGTCCGTGGTGCGCAGGACGCAGTGGGGAGTCAGACGCAGGTGGTGCAAGCCTCGCTGGCGGGCGGTCTCCAGGGCGCTCGCGGTCTCGCCGGAGATGCGGCGAGCCTCCTCTGCAGGCAGAGAGCCCTGGAGCAGCAACGCAGCGAGAGAGTCGGCTCCACTCATCATCTCCTCGACGATGTAGGAGTTGTCGACCTGGGTGCTGACGTCGAGGATGCGGATCAGCCGGGTGTCCTCAACGCCCGCGGCCCGCCGGGCAGCGTCCAGGATGCCGGCGCGGTTGGGGTGATCGGGCCCGACGATGGTCAGAGCCACCTCGCGCTCGAGCGTGGTGTCGTGCGCGGACCACCGCTCGATCTGACTTCCCCGCGAGATTCGGCGGCGCAGGGCATAACGACCCTCAATGATCGTTCCTGGACCGACGCCGTGCACGCCTGCTCCTTNNATCTGTGCAACACAGAACTCGCGTGTGAGACCTCATCCTAAGGTGGCTCAGCGCTTGGGGTGGCTCAGCGCCCGGGGTGGCTCAGCGCCGGGGCGACCGTGACACCGTCCGGCGCACTCGCTCCAGGACCGGCCCGACCAGGTCGTCGATCTCACGAACGCGCAACGCGCGAGCGGCAACCACGTAGATCACGACAAACGCCAGACCACCTGTCACCAGGGCGACAGGGTCGTACAGCTTCCCGGCGAGAACCCGCCCAAGCCCCAGCTGCACGATGTATGCCGCGGCGGCGGCAAGGACCGACGCCACACCAAGACGGACATAGGTGCGGCTGACTTCACGCAGGGGCAGAGCCTCGAGCCGGCGTCGCGCCAGAACCAGACCGACCGCCATACCGGCGAGGTTGCTGATGGCCTGACCAGCGCCGACTCCCACGGCGATCCACCGCAACGGCAGCAGCAAACTGGCCAGGTTGGCGATCGTCGCGACCGCGGTGACCACGAGCTGCAACCTGAACGGTGTTCGGGCGTCCTCGAACGCGTAGAAGACCCGCTGCAGCAGATAGAGAACGCCGAATGGCACCAGACCCGTCATCATGGCCATCATCACTATGGCGATGCCCCGGGTACTGGACTCGCTACTGCCCTGATAGAGGGTGGCGGTCGCGGCGAAGCCCAGGACGAAGGCGCCGACCGTGGCAGGGACGGTGGCGACGGCGGTCAGCCGCATACCCCGGTCGACGTCGGCTCGGACCTCGCCCAGATCGCCGGCGTGGGCGGCCCTGGACATTCGGGTGAACAGAGCGGTCACCAGGGAGACGGTCACCAGCCCGTGCGGGAGCATGAAGATCAGGAGGGCGTTGGTGTACGAGATCTTGCCCGGCACCTCGAGGCCGGCCAACTTCCCGGCTTGTCCGGCGTAGGTCAGGACCCGAGAGGTGATGATGAAGCCCGTCGCCGCGACCGCGGTGGCGGCAAAGGTCCAGAGGGCCACGGTGGACGCGGTCCGCAGGCCCACTCCTCGAACGCCCCAACGCGGCCTGAACCGGAACCCGGAACGCCACAGCGGCACGACGAGCACGAGGGCTTGGGCCGCGACCCCGGCCGTGGCGCTTCCCGCGAGCACCCAGACCATCGGAGAGGTCCAGCTGGTCACGGCCGCCTGATGTGGGTAGGCCACCAGGAAGAAACCCATCCCGCCGATGGCCACGACGTTCGCCAGGGCAGGGGCCCACATGTACGCCGCGAAGCGGTTGCGGGCGTTGAGCACCTGGCCCAGGAGCGTGTAGAGCCCGTAGAAGAAGATCTGCGGCATGCAGATCAGTGCGAAGGCGGTGCTCAGCGACACCGTCTCCGCTTTCCACTTCGACGTGCTGTAGAGCCCGACCAGCAGCCCGGCTGCGACGGTGAACACGACGGCGACGACGGCGATACCGGTGATCGCGATGGTGAGCAGACGGTCGACATACTCGCGACCGCCGTCGGCATGGCTGGCAGCCTTGGTGATCTGCGGAACCAGGACCGCGTTGAGGACTCCGCCGGCGAGCAGCAGGTAGATGATGTTGGGCAGGGTGTTGGCGACATCCCAGGCGTCCCCCGTCAGCCCGGCCCCCACGACGGCCAGCACCATGGCGGCTCGCACCACGCCCAGAACCCGTGAGGCGATGGTGCCGGCCGCCATGCCGGCGGTGGAGCGAGCCAGGCTGGCGCCCCGTGAGTCGGGCGGGAGGTCGCTGACCGATTCACTCATCGGGCAAGGTCTCCTGTTCCAGGCGACGCGACGCGCGTGTGGCCCCGCGGCGCAGTGACCGATAGACGCCCAGGACGAGGATGAGGCTGGCCAGCCCCACCAGCACCCAGTAGATCCAGGTGCCCGTGGGTTGGACGCGCACGTTGACCTTGGCGTCCTGCCCCAGAGGAGTGCCGTTTGATGTGGTGAGGACCGCCTGGATGGGGACGAGTCCGGCGGCGATCGCGGTGACGTGCAGCTTGACGTTGGTGCGGCTGTTCGCGCCGATCCTGAGCGGTCCGGCCTGTTGGTCGATCCGCAGCCTCTGCTGGCCCGGGTTCAAGGTCAGGTGGACATCGTGCACGGGGACCGAGAGATCGTTGACCACGGTGACCTGCAGGACGCCCCGGTCGGCGAAGAAGTTCACCGAGCTCGGCACCACACGCACACCACGGCTGACGGCGTTGATCGCCGCCTGCGTGGCCACATTGATCGTGCTGATCCCGCGAGGGTGGCCCCGCCAACGACTCGACAGCACCTGTTCCTGAGCGTCCGTCCAGCGCGCCCGGAAGGACCGGGTGTCGTCACGGATGCTGGCGACGCCGTCGATGGCAAGAGTCGTGTGCGAGATGTTCTCAAGCGTGGCCGGGGTCAGGAGGGAAGCGCCGGGGCTCAGCGGGTCGGGCGCGGCCGGCGAGGCCGTCGGGGATGACGTGGCAGGGCGCGGCAGCACGCCGGTGACGGCAGGCACGTCGGGAGCGGCTGCCCCTGCCGCGGCGAGCAGCTGGTCGGTGGTTGTTGGCGACAGCCACGGAGCCTTGGCGATGGCCGCGAAGAAGGGGCCGAGCACGCCGGGGTCGCCGGCGAACGTCCGGGGCGCGGCCACCAGTACCGACCGGCCGGGGGTTCCGGGTCGCTCACCGAGCAGGGCGAGGGAGTCGGCCAGGAACAGCTGGGTGGTGATGGCGCCGGATGCCATGTCCGAGGTCTGTGTGAAAGTCCTGCTGAGGGCCTGGTCGTACGCCAGCAGGGGCAGGCCCCCGGTGGATTTGCGGCTCGCGTTGTCGGTATATCCGCTGTGGGTGGTCCGGGTTGACGCGGAGATCACCGCCGCGGCAAGACCCGACGAGGAGTAAGCCCGTCGGAGCTGATTCTCGAGGGCTGTGGTGAGGGTGCCGTCGACCGGCCAGGCTATGCCCGTGCGTGTGGCTCCGACAGCGGTATCCAGCGCGGAGGGGCGGCTGATCAGAGCTGACAGGGCGCGATTGCCTGAGGCGAGGGGGAGCAGTGCGGCGAGGTCGGCATCGGCATAAGGCAGGGACCAGAGGTTATGGCGCGGCGCGGCCATCCGGAGCCTGGTCGCGAGGGCAGCGGTCGCTTCAGTCACGGGATCCGTGGGCGTGTCGCTGCCTTGGGTGGGGGCTGGCGTGCTGACATCGCTGCCTTGGGTGGGGGCTGGCGTGGTGGATGTCGTTGGTGCGGGGGTCGTGGAGGTATTCGGCGCGCCGGGTTCCCGGGGCGGACCCAGGACCGCTGGATCGATCGCCCAGGTGACCAGTGTGCTGTCGGTACCCGTCATCACCCGATCCAGGCGCGAGCCCGGGCCGATGGCTTTGGACCATGCCGCAGTCCTTGCGGCGCTGTCCGCGCCGAACAGCGCCGGGTCGGGGTCAAGAGTGAGCGGCACCAGCCACGCGATGGACAACGGCTCGTACTGCTTGATCGCGGACAGTGTGGGCAGGAAGGTGTGCTGACTGCCCAGGACCACCTTCTGGTTGGCCGTGGCGGACGTTGTGCCGACCACGTCGACGCTGACCGGCAGGACGGCGAACGACTCACGATGACTGATCGCGGTGGCCGGGACGATGAGGGTGAAGGCCGCAACAGCGTTCGGTGCCAGGCTCGGGCCAAGCGGGATCCTCGCCACCTCGGCCACGTACTGTTCCCCAGCGGGGGTGG
>PKWT01000050.1 GCA_003132125.1 Micrococcales bacterium
GCACGCTTCTTGGACAGGATCAAGCGGCCTTCCTTGTCCTCCTTCTGGAGAACAAGAGCCTCGATCGCATCGCCCACGGAAACGACCTCAGAGGGGTCGACGTCGTGCTTGATGGAGAGCTCGCGGGAGGGAATGACACCCTCGGTCTTGTAGCCGATGTCGAGCAGAACCTCGTCGCGGTCGACCTTGACGATGATTCCTTCGACGATGTCGCCGTCGTTGAAGTGCTTGATCGTCGCGTCGATCGCGGCGAGAAGCTCCTCCTCAGATCCGATGTCGTTGATCGCGATCTGAGGGCTGGCCTTTACGGCCGTGGTAGCAGTCATGTAGTAGGAACTCCGATTGTGGACAGATTGAGTTGAAGGGCCACGACACGTTGGTATGCCGTGCGCCCGGGTGGACAGTGCAAGACGGACACTGAAGTGTGAAGAGAGTGATGAGATTGAAAAGAGTTGCTGCTGGCACGCTTCTCCGGGCAACCGGTACCGGTCACCACAAGGACGCACTTAGCAGACGCGTCAACCTTACCGACAGCGGCTCAATCAGGTCAAAGCGGGGTCAGGCAGGATGTGAGCGTGAATCAGGCTGACGGAAATCAAACTAGCGGGAATCAAACTGGGGGAGTCAGACTGACAAGGGGCACGAACACGCCGGTCGTCGTGGATCCGATCGGATCGAGACGGCGCGGGCCAACCGGGCGTGGTCGACATCCACACCCACTTCCTGCCCGAGCGGATGATGCGGCGGGTGTGGGCTCACTTCGACGAGGCCGGGCCCTTGATCGGACGTCCCTGGCCCATCGAGTACCGCTGGGACCAGGACCGCCGATTGGCGCACCTTCGGCAGATGGGGGTTCGCCGCTTCACCGCGCTGACCTACGCACACCGGCCCGGCATGGCGGCCGACCTCACCGACTTCGCGCTGGATCTGTCGGCGACAGAGCCGGACTGTGTCCCCAGCGCGACGTTCTTCCCTGAGGACGGCGTCCTCGACCACGTGCGCTCGGCCCTCGATCGGGGCGCCCGGGTGTTCAAGATCCACGCGCAGGTGGGCGGGTTCGATCTGCGAGAGCACGCGCTGGACGAGGTGTGGGGGCTGCTCGCGGACGCTGCGGCTCCGGTGGTCGTGCACGTGGGCAGCGGCCCGGTTCCGCGGGCCGGTTTCACCGGACCGGACAAGCTCGAGGGCGTGCTGCGTCGACATCCGGACCTGACCGCCGTGGTCGCGCACCTGGGTGCGCCGGAGTATGCCATGTTCCTGACCCTGGCCGAGCGGTACCCGCGAGTGCATCTGGACACGACGATGGCGTTCACCGACTTCTTCGAACAGGGCGCCCCCTTCCCCGTCGATCTACTACCGCGGCTGGCGGCCATGCCCGATCGGGTCGTGCTGGGAAGCGACTTCCCCAACATCCCCTACCCCTACGCCTACGCCCATCAGCTCGAGGCGCTCGAACGGCTGCGTGAGCGGGAGCCCCGCCTCGACGACGACTGGCTGCGCGCGGTCTGCTGGTTCAACGGCCAGAGGCTGATCGGGGACTGAGCCGCCGTCGGCAGCCCACATCCCTTGCCGGCCGATCTTTTGCGGATCCCGCGGGAGCAGGACTCCTACAGAAGGGCCGTCGCCAACCTGCGGTAGTGCTCACGGGGGAACTGCGTCGGTCGCTCGCTGATCACCTGCACGCTGACGGAGTCCGCACCAGCGTCAAGGTGGGCGCGAACCCGTTCGACGATTCGGTCCAGGTCTCCCCACGCGACGATCGCGTCAACCAGGCGGTCGCTGCCGCCGCCGTCAAAGTCCTCGTCGCGGTAGCCCAGGCGGCGCAGGTTGTTGGTGTAGTTGGGCATCCGCAGATAACCCAACATGTGCCCGCGGGCCAGCTCGCGGGCCAGCTCGGGGTCGGTCTCCAGCACCACGGCCTGCTCCGGGGCGAGCAGCGGGCCCGGCCCGAGCGTCTCGCGTGCCAGCGCCGTGTGCTCAACGGGGACGAAGTACGGATGCGCGCCGGCAGTTCGCTCGGCGGACAGCTTGAGCATCCGCGGTCCCAGTGCGGCCAGCACCCGGCGCTCGGGCGGGACGCCCGGCCGCTGCGCGTCCAGCTCGTCGAGGTAGCCCACCATGCGGCTCCACGGCCGCTCGTAGCGCTTCTCGTCCACATCCACTCGAAGCGCGTGACTGGCGCCCAGACCCAAGAGGAACCGTCCCGGATATGCGCTCTCGAGCGCGGCGAAACCCTGCGCTGCCTGGGCCGTCGTGGCGTGCCAGATGCTCAGGATGCCGCTCGCGACGCTCATCCGGGCCGTCGCGTCGAGCAGCTCGCCGAACACCGTCGGCAGGCCCTGGCCGAACCCGGCGGACAGCCACAGCGTTGCGTATCCCAGCTCGTCGAGCTCCGCCGCGACGTCCTTCGCCTCGGCCCGTCGCGACTCCTCGAGCCACAGACCCGTACCCCACACGCCCACCGAACCCAACGCCATGAGAATCGACTGTACCCGCGGGTTGATGGCCGACGGGGCCTGCCCCGCCCACCAAGGGTGGGAACAACAGTTCTCAGCCCATGCGCTCGGCGACCTCGGGCATGTCGAAGAGCTCGTCGTGGGAGCCGGTGTCGGCGGTGGCGACCTTGGGCATGCCCGCGGTGCTAACGCCCTGCTGTCCCCGCAACCAGTGGGTGGGCAGGGGTCGGGCAGGATGTGGGCGTGAGCGAAGCCGACGAAGACAACCGTGGGACTGCCGGCGCTGACGGGGCTGACAGCACGGACCGGGCGGGCCGGCGAGGGGCAGATCCGGTCGAGACGGCGCGGGCCAACCG